>JAQBPI010000244.1 GCA_028287605.1 Chloroflexota bacterium | reverse complement strand
GCCACTCGGCGCGCACGTCGGCGTTGGCGCCGACGTCGAGCAGGAAGGTGCGACGGTCGTCGAGCCCGGGCAGCAGCGCGCCGATGGCGGGCCGGGCGATCCCGGGGATGCGCTTGACGGTGAAGAGCGCGGCGGCGAGGACGGCGCCGCTGTTGCCGGCGCTGACCACCGCCTGGGCCCGTCCCCGGGCGACCAGCTCGCAGGCGCGGACGATCGAGGAGTCGCGCTTGACGCGCACCGCCTGGGCGGGGTGCTCGTCCATCTCCACGACCTCGGTCGCATCGACGATCTCGATGCGGCCGCGGACCCGCTCGAGGTCGGACGGCTGGACGCAGCGGCGCAGCGAGCTCTCGACGGCGTCGCGCCGGCCCACCAGGATGACCCGGCAGCCCCGCGACTCGACGGCGGTCACGGCGCCGGCGACGATCGCGTCGGGAGCGTGGTCGCCGCCCATGGCGTCGACGGCGACGGTGACGTGCTGGCTGGTGCCCACAGGCCCGCTCAGATGTCCAGGTTGCGCACGCTCTTCGCGTGCGTCTGGATGAAGCGCTTGCGGGGGGCGACGTCCGAGCCCATCAGCCGGTCGAAGATGTCGTCGGCCTTGAGGGTGTCCTCGACGTCGACGCGGAGCAGCACCCGGGTCTCCGGGTCCATGGTGGTCTCCCACAGCTGCACGGCGTTCATCTCGCCGAGGCCCTTGTAGCGCTGCACCTCGATCTTGCCGCCGATCGCCTTCATCTTGGTGTCGCGCTCGGCGTCGCTGTAGGCATACTCGACGGTCTTGCCCTTGCGCAGCGCGTAGAGCGGCGGCTGGGCGAGGAACACGTTGCCCGCCTTGATGAGCGGCTGCAGGTGGCGCCAGAAGAAGGTGAGCAGCAGGGTGCGGATGTGCGAGCCGTCGACGTCGGCGTCGACCATGAGCACGATGCGGTGGTAGCGCAGCCGCTCGGTGTTCATGTTCTCGCCGAATCCCACCCCCAGCGCGGTGATCAGGTTCTTGATCTCCTCGTTGGCCAGGATCTTGTCGGCGCGCGCCTTCTCGACGTTGAGGATCTTGCCGCGCAGCGGGAGGATCGCCTGGAAGCGGCGCTCGCGTCCCGCCTTGGCGGTGCCGCCTGCGGAGTCGCCCTCGACGATGAAGATCTCGCAGAGCGCGGGGTCGCGCTCACTGCAGTCGGCGAGCTTGCCCGGCAGCGTCGCCGACTCCAGCAGCGACTTGCGCTGCACCAGCTCGCGGGCCCGGGCGGCGGCGTGCCGGGCCCGCGCCGCGGTCAGCGACTGCTCGACGATGCGGCGGGCGTCGCCGGGGTTCTCCTCGAGGAACTGCATCAGCGAGTCGCTGAGCACCGCCGACACCTGTCCCGCCACCTCGCTGTTGCCCAGCTTGGTCTTGGTCTGCCCCTCGAACTGCGGCTCCTGCAGCTTGACCGACAGCACCGCGGTGAGACCGTCGCGCACGTCGTCGCCACTGAGGTTGGCGTCGTTGTCCTTGAGCAGCGAGGCCTTGCGGGCGTACTTGTTGAGGGTCGCCGTCAGCGCGCTGCGGAAGCCGGTGACGTGGGACCCGCCCTCCTCGGTGTGGATGTTGTTGGCGTAGGCGAGGACGTGCTCGGTGAAGGTGGTGTTCTGGTACTGGAGGGCGATCTCGATCATCGTCGTGTCGATCTCGCGCTCGACGTAGAAGAGCTTCTGGTTGACGACGTTCCGGCCGGCGTTGAGGTGCTTCACGAACGCCTGGATGCCGCCCTCGAAGTAGAAGGTGTGGGCGGTCTCCTCGGCCTCGTTGCGGAGCACGATGGCGATGCCCTTGTTGAGGAAGGCGAGCTCGCGAAGCCGGGTGGCCACCGTCTCCCAGCTGAAGGAGATCTCCGGGAAGATCTGCGGGTCGGCCCAGAAGCGCACCAGGGTGCCGTGCCGGTCGGTGTGGCCGGCCACCGCGACGGGGCCCTGGGGCACGCCCCGGACGTAGCTCTGCACGTGCGCCCTGCCGTCCTTGTAGACCTCGACGTCGAGGCGTTCGCTGAGCGCGTTGACCACGCTGAGGCCGACGCCGTGGAGGCCGCCCGAGACCTTGTAGCCGCCGCCGCCGAACTTGCCGCCGGCGTGGAGCTTGGTGAGCACCACCTCGAGCGCCGAGCGCTTCTCGGTGGGGTGCATGTCCACCGGGATGCCACGGCCGTTGTCGAGCACCGACACCGAGCTGTCGGCGTGGAGCGTGACCACGATCTGGTCGCAGTAGCCCGCCAGCGCCTCGTCGATGCTGTTGTCGACGATCTCGTAGACGAGGTGGTGCAGCCCCCGGGTGTCGGTCGAGCCGATGTACATGCCGGGACGGCGGCGGACCGGGTCGAGGCCCTCGAGGACCTGGATCTGGGCGGCGCCGTAGCCGTCCTGGGTGTGGCCCGCCGACGCGGCGGATCGACCAGCGACGCCCGCGCTGGAGGGGGCGGCCGGTGGGGTGGGGGTGAGGTCTTCGGGACGTGCGCTGTCGTCGATCAGAGGGTGGTGTGCTCCGGTTGCGGTGCCGCGGACAAGGACGGCGGGGGGTCGGGGGGTGTGACACGGCACGTGGTGGCGTCCGTGAGACACTGTGACTTGTCCTGATTCTACCCATTCCACGAGGAGTCGACCCCTGCCCCCCATGGCCGGCGCCGAACCCCCGGCGGAGAGGGAGCGCCAGCTCGACACCGAGGCGATGACCGACGCCGAGCGGCGCCTGCTCATCGCCCAGCTTCGCCGCAACTGGCGGGAGGAGATGAGCTCGGCGCGGCTCTACCGTCGCCTCGCCGCCACCACCGCGGAGGACGGCGAGCCCCAGGCCACCCTGCTGGAGATGGCCGGTCACGAGCTGCGTCACGCCGACCACTGGGGCGAGCGCCTCGAGGAGCTGGGCGAGCGCATCCCCCGGCTCCGCCCCAACCTCCGCGACGTCGCCCTGCCGCTGCTCGCCCGCACCGCCGGGCTGGGCGCGGTGATCTCGCTGATCGAGGGCGGCGAGGCCCGCGGCAAGTTCGACTACATGCGCCAGGCCCGGCTGCTCCCCGACGCGAAGTCACGGGCGATCGCCGGCCGCATCGTCCCCGACGAGCGCCTCCACCAGGGCGCCGCGGCCCGGCTCAGCGGGCGCAGAGACGCCTCCAGCGCCGCCGGCCGCCCCCGGCGGACCTACTTCGCCGAGTACCTGCGCGACCTCATCTTCGGCCTCAACGACGGGCTGGTCAGCAACCTCAGCCTGATCAGCGGGGTCAGCGCCGCCGCCTCGACGCGGGTGGTCCTGCTCGCCGGGGTGGCGGGGATCATCGCCGGCGGCACCTCGATGTTCGCCGGCTCGTACCTGAGCAACAAGTCGCAGCGCGAGGTGATCGCCGAGGAGGTGCGCCGCGCCGCCGAGCTGATCGCCTACGCCCCCGAGGAGGAGCGCGACGCGCTGCGGCGCATCTACCGGGAGAAGGGCTTCACCGACGAGGAGGTGGAGCTGCTGGTGGGCCGCATCTGCACCGACCCCGACCACTGGCTCGACGTCCTCGTCACCGAGGAGCTGGGGCTCAGCCTCGACCCGGGTCCGCCGCCGGTCGCCGACGGCGCCTGGGCGGGGGGCGGCTTCGCCATCGCCGCCACCATCCCGCTGCTGCCCTTCCTGTTCACCTCCGGCGCCACCGCCCTGGTGATCGCATGCGTGCTCTCGGCGCTGGCGCTCTTCGCCGTGGGCGCGGCCAAGACCCTGGTCACCCGGCGCAGCCCGATGCGCAGCGGCGCCGAGATGGTGATCGTCGGCCTGCTCGCCTCGCTGGTCACCTTCATGGTCGGGCGACTCATCGCCGGCGGCGTGCCATGAGGCGGTGGGGCCACCGGGACGCAGGACCCGGTGGCCCGATCGGAAGGTAGAGGCGTGGTCAGACGGGGGCGGGCTCGGCGGGCGGCCGCGGCGCGGTGAGGATGCGGATCAGCCGCACCAGCACCAGGGCGGCGGCGAGGAACACCGCCATCGCGACCAGCGACCCGATCTCGAGGACGCCGCCGCCACCCAGCCGGGCGTCGGCCACGATGGGGTGGAAGGGGGCGACCAGCACGCCGGCCACCGTGTCGACGAACCGGACGAAGCCGGCCGCGGGGTTGGCGCTCACCGCCCGGAAGATCACCCGCAGGGCGACGAACGCCTCGGCGACGGTGAGCAGCAGCCACACCAGCTGGACCGCGCGGTACCCCGGCTCGGCGAGCACGGTGGTGCGGCGCACGCTCCGCATGACCGGCGGCGGCGCCACCGGCCGGCCCACCGGGGCGCCGGCGACCGCGGCCTCCCCGGGGACGGGTGCCGCCGCCGGGAGCGCCGTGGGCTCCGCCTGGGTGGCCACCGGCTCCTCCCGCTCCACCGAGCGGATCTCCTCACGCCTCGCTGCGGGTTGCATGGCCGGATCACCTCGTGCGCTGTCCGATGCCCAATACTCTGGCAAAGAACTACATAGGTTATATCATGAAAACCGCCATCGAGTAGCTGAAGAGATCCCATGCCTCTAGAGGAGTACCGGCGCAAGCGCGACTTCTCGCGCACCCCGGAGCCGCGCGGCGGCGAGGGGGTGGCGGGCGCCGCCGCGGCCCGCGCCGGCTACCCGGGCTGGGACCGGCTGCCGGTGGGGCGCCGGTTCTGCGTGCAGATGCACCGCGCCACCCGGCTCCACTTCGATCTCCGGCTCGAGCACCGCGGGGTGCTGCTCTCCTGGGCGGTGCCCAAGGGGCCCACCCTCGACCCCGAGCAGCGCCGCTACGCGGTGCACGTCGAGGACCACCCGATCGAGTACGGCGACTTCGAGGGGGTGATCCCCTCCGGCTACGGCGCCGGCACCGTCGAGCTCTGGGACGCGGGTGCCTACGAGTGGCTCCGCGAGACCGCCGAGGACCCCGACGCCTCCCTGCGACGCGGCGACCTGAAGTTCTCGCTCGACGGGCAGAAGCTCCACGGCGAGTTCGCCCTGGTGCGGATGGGCGGGCGCGGGCGGCGACGCCGCGGTGCCGAGGTGCCCGAGCCCACCGTGGAGGAGGACCGCGATTGGCTGCTGATCAAGAAGCGCGACGCCTTCGTGGTGCCCGGCTTCGACGCCACCAGGCTCGACTGGTCGGTGAAGACCGGCCGCAGCCTCGCCGAGATCGCCGCCACCGTCGACGGCGACACCTGGGACGCCTCCGGCCTGCACCCGGGGACGGCCGGGGCCCCCGCCACCCGCACCGTCGCCGAGGTGGTCGCCGCCACCCCGGAGCGGCGGCTGCCGGCGTCGCTGCGGCCGATGCTCGCGGTGCCCGTCGCCGAGCCGTTCTCGCGCCGCGGCTGGCTCTTCGAGATGAAGTACGACGGGGTGCGGGCCCTCGCCACCGTCCGCGACGGCTCCGTGCACCTGCGCGGCCGCAGCGGCCGGGAGGAGACCGGACGCTACCCCGAGCTCGCCGCCATCGCCGGCGCGCTGCGCGCCCGCGAGGCGGTGGTCGACGGCGAGATCGTCGCCCTCGACGAGGAGGGCCGGCCCTCCTTCGAGCGGCTGCAGCGGCGCATCAACGTGACCGGCCCGCGCCAGGTCGCCCTCGCCGCCGCCGAGGTGGCCGCCAGCTACGCCGCCTTCGACCTGCTCCACCTCGACGGCCACGACCTCCGCGACCTGCCGCTCACCCTGCGCAAGCAGCTGCTCCGCGACCTGCTCACCGAGAGCGGCGAGGTGCGCTACGCCGACCACGTCGAGGACGAGGGCGAGGCGCTCTTCGCCGCGATCCGCGAGCGCGGCCTGGAGGGCATGGTGGCCAAGAGGGGCGACTCCCGCTACGAGGGCGGCAGGCGCTCGCCGGCGTGGCTGAAGGTCAAGGCGTGGTGCGAGCAGGACTGCGTCCTCTGCGGCCTCACCGCCGGCCGCGGCGGCCGCACCGGGAGCATCGGCTCGCTGGTGCTGGGGGTCTACGACGGCGACCGGCTGGTGCACGCGGGCCAGGCGGGAAGCGGCCTCGACGAGGCGATGATCGAGGTGCTGCGCCGCCGCCTCGAGCCGCTGCGCACCGACCGGAGCCCCTTCGACCCGCCGCCGTCGATCCCCCAGCCGGTGACCTGGGTGCGCCCCGAGCTGGTCTGCAACGTCCGCTTCAGCGAGTGGACGGCGGCGGGCACGATGCGCCACCCCGTCTTCCGCGGGCTGCGGCCCGACGTGCGGCCCGGGGACTGCGTCCGCGAGCGGCCCATTTCCCTCGCTGCGCTGACGCGCAGTATGGAGGGGGACTCCCCCAGGCCATCGGCTCCTTCGTCGCCGACAGACTTCCCCCTGCCACTCCCCGAGGTGGTCCCGGAGGTCGCGGGCCCGCCGCCTCCGGCCGCCCCCGCCGGCGCCCCGGCCCCCGGCCCCGGGGGGGAGATCGAGGAGGCGCTGGAGCGGCTGCGCGCGATGGGCTCCGACGGCCCCTGGGAGGTGGGCGGCCGCCGGCTGCGGCTCACCAACCTCGACAAGGTCTACTGGCCCGAGGACGGCTGCACCAAGCGGGACATGATCGAGCACTACGTCCGGGTCGCCCCGGTGCTCCTCCCCCACCTGCGCGACCGCCCGGTGGGGATGCAGGTCTTCCCCGACGGCATCCACGGGAAGCACTTCTGGCGCAAGCGCATCCCCGACCACGCCCCCGCCTGGATCCGGCGCTGGACCTGGCACGGCGACCGGGAGGTCACCTACGTGATCGCCGAGGAGGTCGCCACCCTCGCCTGGATGGCCAACAGCGGGGCCATCGACATCCACCCCTGGCACTCGCGGGTCGACGCCCCGGAGCAGCCCGACTGGGCGGTGTTCGACCTCGACCCGTTCGAGCCCGCCACCTTCGAAGACATCCGCGAGGTCGCCCGGCTGGTGAAGGCGGCGCTCGACCACCTGGGGCTGCGCGGGCTGCCCAAGACCAGCGGCCAGACCGGGCTGCAGATCTACGTGCCGCTGCGCCGCGGCCCCGACTACGCCGCCGTCCGTGGCTGGGTCGAGGAGGTGGGCCGGGCGATCGGGCAGGTGCTGCCCGAGAAGATCAGCTGGGAGTGGTCGGTGGCCCGGCGCACCGGCCGCATCCGCATCGACTACACCCAGAACATCATCGGCAAGACCCTCGCCGCCCCCTACTCGCTCCGCCCCGCGCCCGGCGCCCCGGTGTCGACGCCGATCACCTGGGAGGAGCTCGACGACCCCGGGCTGCGGCCCGACGGCTGGAACATCCGGACCATCCGCGCGCGGCTGGCGGCGGTCGGCGACCTCTTCGCGCCGGTGCTGGAGGGCGGCCAGGACCTGCCCCGCGCACCGGCCACGACCGGGAGCGGCTGATGGGGAGGCTCGACTGTCCCCTCTGCCGGGCCCGGCTCGATCCCGGCGCCACCCACTGCGCGCGCTGCGGCGCCCGGGTCGCA
>JAQBPI010000238.1 GCA_028287605.1 Chloroflexota bacterium | reverse complement strand
ATCGCGAAGCGAGCGCCGCCGGCGAGTGCCGGCGAGGGGGGGCAGGAGCCGGCATCGGGCGCGCCAGCGCACGATGTCTTGCGACTGAGCGGGGGGACGCAGTCCCCCCCGAGTCAAAACCGGCGGCAGAGCGGCCCCACGCGAATCTCAACCGGCGGCAGAACTGCCAGGCATCCCCACCGGCGGCAGAACTGCCGGGCATCACCACCGGCGCTCAATCAGCGGGACTCGACCAGCAGCCGGATCCCGGTCCTCTCCTCTCCGTCGATGCTGATGTCGATGAACGACGGGATGCAGACCAGATCGATGCCCCCAGGGGCGACGTAGCCGCGCGAGATGGCGATCGCCTTGATCGCCTGGTTGATCGCGCCGGCCCCGATGGCCTGGACCTCGACCTTCTGGGAGCTGCGGATCACGCCCGCGATCGCTCCCGCCACGGCGACGGGCTTCGAGGTGGCCGAGACCTTGAGGATTTCCACGGCGGGTACCTAGGACGTTGCGGGAACGGCTTGCGGACGTGCCGGGCCGAGTGGCGCCCGGCCGGAGAGGAGTGGTGCGAGCGGATTCTCTGGAGCCCGGGCCGGAAAGTCAATTGCGGTCACTTCGCATACTCGACGGAGCGGGTCTCGCGGAGCACGGTGACCTTGATCTGGCCGGGGTAGGTGAGCTCGGTCTCGATGCGCTTGGCGATGTCCCGGGCCATGACCACGGCGGTGTCGTCGTCGACGCGCTCGGGGCTGACCATGACCCGGATCTCCCTGCCCGCCTGGATCGCGAAGCTGCGCTCGACCCCGGGCATCTCGTTGGCGATGGCCTCGAGCCGCTCCAGCCGCTTGATGTAGGAGGCCAGGGTCTCTCGCCGCGCCCCCGGCCGGCCCGCCGAGATGGCGTCGGCGGTGAGCAGCACGAAGGCACCGATGGTCCGCGGCTCCTCGTCGTAGTGGTGGGCGCGGACGGCGTGGACCACGTTGGCGGGCCGTCCCAGCCGGGCGAGGATCTCGGCGCCGATGACGGCGTGCGACCCCTCGATCTCGTGGTCGACCGCCCGGCCGATGTCGTGGAAGAGGGCGACCTCGCGAGCCTCGTCCTCGTCGGCGCCGATCTCGGCGGCGATCATCCCCGCCAGCGCGGCCACCTCGGTGCTGTGGACGAGCACGTTCTGCCCGTACGAGGTGCGGAAGCGCAGGGTGCCCAGCAGCTTGACCAGCTCGGGGTGGACGCCCTGGATGCCGGCCGCGAAGCAGGCCTTCTCCCCCTCCTCCTTGATCAGCAGCTGGATGTCCGCGCGGCTCTTGGTGACCATCTCCTCGATCCGGGCGGGATGGATGCGGCCGTCGCTGAGCAGCTTCTCGAGGGTCATCCGGGCGACCTCGCGGCGCACCGGGTCGAAGCCGCTGAGCACCACCGCCTCGGGGGTGTCGTCGATGATGACGTCGACGCCGGTGGCCGCCTCGAGGGCGCGGATGTTGCGACCCTCGCGGCCGATGATGCGGCCCTTCATCTCGTCGCTGGGGAGCTGGACCACGGTCACCGAGGTCTCGCCGGACTGGTCGGCCGCGTGCCGCTGCATGGCGGCGATGAGGATCTCGCGGCTGCGCTGGTCGGCCTCCTCCCGGACCCGATCGGAGGCGGCGCGGATGCGCGCGGCGATCTCCGGGGTGAGCTCCGACTCGACCCGGGTGATGATCTCGGCACGGGCCTCGCCCTGGGTGAGGGCCGCCACCCGCTCCAGCTCGGTGCTGATCGCGGCGCGCTCGGCGTCGATGCCGCCGCGCAGCTCCTCGAGCTCCTGCTCGCGCCGTCCCAGCCGGTCCTCGCGGGAGTCCATCTCCTGGGCGCGGCGCTCCATCGCCTCCTCGCGCTGTGCCCCGCGCTGCTCGAGCCGGGCCAGATCCGCCCGTCGTTCCCGGTTCTCGGTCTCCACCAGGGAGCGGAGCTTCAGCGCCTCCTCCTTGGCGGCGAGCAGCATGGACTTGCGCTGCTGGTCCAGCTCGGCGAGGGTCTCGCGGTGGCGCTCCTCGTCGGCCGCCCGGGTGGCGCGCTCGCGGTCGAGCTGCTTCCGGGTGTAGACGATGGCGCAGGTGAGACCCAACGCGGCCACGGCCAGCGCGATCAGGGCTACCAGCATCGGAGGGGGGACCTCGTGGTTGTGCGGGTCGTGAGGTGCTCGCCACCTCGCGTGGACGTCTGCGTTCCCAGGGGTGTGTGGGGCGGGTGCGGGGCGGGGACGCCGAGGTCCGGTGCTCCGTCGGCTGGGTGTGCCGACGCCTCCCTCCGGGTAAGCCCCGCCATTGTACGAACGCGTAAAGGGGTAGGCGCTGAGGGCCTGTACCGGGCGGGCCGTGACCGGCGGGGTTGTACCCTTGCCGCGTGCCCAGCACTCTGCATCAGGACGGCACCACCGGGTCGCCGCCTGCGCAGCCTGGGGCGTCTCCGCCGTCGCTCGCCGGCGCGGAGCCGGGTGGCCGGGCGGCGGTCACCGCCCGCACCGGGATGGAGCTCGGCGCCCTGCTCGCGGGCTGCGCCCTGCTCCGGGTCGGCGCCGCCGGCGCCGGCCAGGCGGTGCAGCTCGACCTCGTCGATCTCGGCGGGGGCCGTGCCAGCCACATCACCGTGGGCCTGGTGGGCGCCGCCCAGGCGGTCCCGGAGATGCTCCTGGCCTTCGCCCTCGCCCGCCTCGCCGACAGGTTCGGCCGCCGCCGCTTCCTCATCGGCGGCCCGCTGCTGGGGATGCTCGCGGTGCTGCTCCTCGCCGGTGCCGTCCACCCCGCTCAGATCGGCGTCGCCCGGCTCTTCGAGGGGGTGGGGGCGGCCGCCTTCGTCCCCACCGCGCTCGGCACCATCGCCGCCGCGACGTCCTCCGACCGGGCGGTCAGGGCGCGTGCCAGCGGCGCCTTCGAGGGGGCCACGCTGGTCGGCTACGCCGGCGGCTTCCTGGTCGGCCCGCTCTTCTATCACCTGCTCGGCAGGGGATGCTTCCTCGTCCTCGCCGTCTTCTACCTCGCCGCCGCGCTGGTCTGCCTCCGCTTCGTCCCCACCATCCCGCCGCTGCCGACCAGCCCGGTCGGGGTGATCATGCGGGCGATCACCGGGCCGGGGCCGATCCGGGTCTTCATCCCCGCCTGGCTGGCGGTCAACACCCTGGTGGGCGGCTGGTACTTCAATCTCGCATCGCTGCTCCGGCAGTCGCGCGACCCCTCCCAGACGCTGGTCCACGGCTTCGACAACCGGGTGATCTCGGCCATCCTGCTCGGCTGGGTGGCGCTCCTCATCCTCGGCATCGTGCTCTGGACGCCGGTGCTGCGGCGGCTCGGAGGGCCCTCGACGATGCGCCTCGCCATCCCGGGGGTCTACCTGATCGGCATCGGGACCCTGCTGATGAACCACCTGCCGCTGTCATGGGCGCCGGCCCTGCTGCCGATCGCCGCCCTCGGCGTGATGACCATCGGCGGCTTCGGACCCGCCGCGGTGGCGTATCTCGCCGACTGCTCGGAGACCCTGGCGGCCGACCGCTCGGCGCTGATGGCCTTCTACACCATCACCCTCGCCGGCGGCGGTGCCCTCGGCTCGGTGCTCGGCGGCCTCTTCGCCAAGTGGCTGCTGCTCGACGGCCTGGTCGTGCTCGGCGTGCTCTGCGCCACCGTCGCGCTGATCTCGCTGAGCGCGGTGGTGCGCTACGAGCGGGGGCGCGAGGTGGTGCGGGAGCCCTCTATCCCCCGGTAGTCGGCGCCGCTGCGGTCCCGTTGGCGGACGGCGTGGCCGGCGTCGCCGGGGCCTCGGCGGGCGCCGGGGCGGGGAGCAGGCTGGCCCGGACCCGCTGGGCGATCTCGCCGAGCAGGTCGGGGTTCTGGCGCAGGAAGTCGCGGACATTCTCACGCCCCTGGCCGAGGCGCATGTCGCCGTAGCTGAACCAGGCGCCGCTCTTCTCCACGATGCGGCTCTCCAGGGCGACGTCGAGGACGCTGCCCGCGTAGGAGATGCCCTCGTCGTAGAGGATGTCGAACTCGGCCGCCCGGAAGGGCGGGGCCACCTTGTTCTTCACGACCTTGACCTTGACGCGGCTGCCGACCACGTCGAGGCCCTGCTTGATCGAGTCGATCTTCCGGATGTCCATGCGCACCGACGCGTAGAACTTCAACGCCCGGCCGCCGGTGGTGACCTCGGGGTTTCCGAACATCACCCCGACCTTCTCGCGCAGCTGGTTGATGAAGATCACGCTGGCGTTGGAGCGGCTGATGGCGGCGGTGAGCTTGCGCATCGCCTGGGACATCAGCCGGGCCTGGAGGCCGACGTGGGTGTCGCCCATCTCGCCGTCGATCTCCGCCTTGGGGACCAGCGCGGCCACGGAGTCGATGACGATCACGTCGACCGCACCGCTGCGCACCAGGACCTCGACGATCTCCAGCGCCTGCTCCCCGGTGTCGGGCTGGGAGATGAGCAGCTCCTCGGTGCGCACCCCGATGCGCCCGGCGTACTGGGGGTCGAGGGCGTGCTCGGCGTCGATGAAGGCCGCCACCCCGCCACGCTTCTGGGCCTCGGCGATGATGTGGAGGGTGAGAGTGGTCTTGCCCGACGACTCCGGTCCGTAGATCTCGACCACCCGGCCGCGCGGCACGCCCCCGACGCCGAGGGCGATGTCGAGGGTCAGCGCCCCCGTGGGGATGGCGTCGACGTTGCGCTGCGCGTCGGCGGCGCCCAGCCGCATGATCGCGCCCTTCCCGTAGGAACGCTCGATCTGGCCCAGCGCTGTGGTCAGCGCACGGTCTCGCTCGGTGGACACCGGCTCGGCCTCCTTGGGGGCGGCGCCACGCCGCCCGCTGCCTGCGGTGCTCCGGAGTGTCCCACTTTCCAGTGTGTTTGTCAATGCTTCAACTCCGGAGATTGCTGAACCGAACAGATGTATGCTAACGGGCCCGGCCGGGGGGCTGCAGGGATCACCCCCCGGCGGCCCGCCCGCTTCCCCGCGCCGCCCGCTGGGCGGCCTCGGTGCAGAGACCCAGCGCCGCCCGCACCGCCGCGCCGCGGTTGGCCTCCCGCCCGTGGTCGCCCTCCAGGCGGACCGCCCGCCGCCGGCCGTCGGGGCCGGCGACCGCCACCCAGATCAGCCCGGGCGGCTTCTCGGAGCCGTCGGCCGCGGGGCCGGCGACGCCGGTGATCCCGAGGCCGATGTCGGCGTGGAGCCTGCGGCGGACCCCGGCCGCCATCGCCGCCGCCACCGCCTCGCTGACCGCCCCGTGGGCCTCGATGAGCTCGGCGGGCACCTGGAGCAGGTCGATCTTGACCTCGTTGGCGTACGCGACGATCCCGCCGACCATGTAGCGCGACGAGCCCGGCAGCGCGGTGATGGCCGCCCCGAGCAGGCCGCCGGTGCACGACTCGGCGGTGGCCACGGTGAGGC
>JAQBPI010000231.1 GCA_028287605.1 Chloroflexota bacterium | reverse complement strand
CACGACGCCGATCCGCGGGGCTGCGCCCTGCCGCTGCGGCTGCGCGCCGCGGGCGCCGCCGAGGTCGTCGACCTGGGGCTGCGGCCGGCGCACATCGCCGGCCGCCGCATCCCCGTGATCGAGGGCGCCCCGGCGCTGATCGGGGCCGACCTCGCCGGCCTGCTCACCCCCGAGGAGATCGTCTGGCTGGCCGACGGCCGCCGGGTCGAGCTCGCCGTCCTGCCGCCCCGCGAGCTGGTCCAGGCGGTCGCAGGCGCCCTCGCCGAGGGCGCGCCGGAGCGCGAGCTGACCGGTGTGGACGGGATTCGGCTCAGCCGGGTCTCGCCGGTCGCGGTGGCCTAGCCGAGGTCCTTCTGCTCGGCGGTCTTCGCCCCCACCAGGATGGCCATGTTGCCCCGGGGGTGGCGGTTCTCGTACATGAGCTGGTGGGCCTTGCCGACCTCGTCGAAGCCGAGGGTCAGGGAGAGGCAGGGGTCGACCTTCCCCTCCCAGACCAGCCGGTTGAGCGCCGCCGCCTGCTCGTCGTTGGAGAAGTGCGAGCCCTGGAGGCGCTTCTGCCGCATCCACAGGTAGCGGAGGTCGACGGTGGCCTCGTAGCCGGTGGTGCCGGCGCAGATCACCACCATGCCCGCGTTGTCGCAGACGAAGATCGAGGTGGGGATGGTGCTCTCGCCGGGGTGCTCGAAGACGATGCGGGGGTTGCGGCGCTCCCCGAGCACGTCCCAGATGGCCTTGCCGAAGGCCCTGGCCCCGCCCAGCCACTCGGCGTAGGCGGCGTCGTCGCGCCAGTCGGGCATCGGGCCCCAGTGGTCGAAGTCGCCGCGGTCGATGTAGCCGACGGCGCCGAGCTCCTTGACCCAGTCGCCGCGGTGGTGCTTCGAGGTCACCGCGACCGGGATGCCGCCCATCGCCTTGGCGATCTGCACCGCCTGGCAGCCGAGGCCGCCGGAGGCGCCCCAGACCAGCACCACGTCGCCCTCGCGGACGGTGTGCGGCGACCAGCCGGCGAGCATGCGGTAGGCGGTCGCCCCCACCAGCATGTACGCGGCCGCCGGCGCCCAGGGGAGGTGCGGCGGCTTGGGCAGCACCTGATGGGCCTGGACCCTGGTGAACTGGGCGAACGAGCCCCAGTTGGTCTCGTAGCCCCAGATCCGGTTGCTGGGGGCGGTGATGGGGTCGCCGCCCGCCTTGATCCAGGGGTCCTGGAGATCCCAGACGCCGCAGTGGATGACCACCTCGTCGCCCACCTTGACGTTCTCGACCCCCTCGCCGACCTCCCAGACGATGCCGGATGCGTCGCTGCCGCCGATGTGGAAGGGCTCGGGCTCTCCGGCGCGATTGCGCGCCTTGATCACGTCGACGGGCCGGCCCAGGGCCGCCCAGACGTTGTTGTAGTTCACCCCCGCCGCCATCACGTAGACGAGGACCTCTCCCTTCCGGGCGCGGGGGGTGGCGACCTCCTCGCACTGGAAGGCCTGCGCGGGCTCGCCGAAGCGCTCAGGGCGGATGGCCTGCGCCAGCATGCGCTCGGGGACGACGCCGAGGGCCGGCATCTCGCCGAGCGGGGTGATCTCCACCGACCTGTTCAGCGCCAAGGGATGAACCTCCAGACTCGGACCGGGGTCGTCGCGGCTCCGCTTGGTACTCCGCGCACGCGGTAGGTGCACGATACACGGGGTGCCGGTCCGGGCGGGCGTTAACAGGCGTTTGCCCCGATCGACGGGTTGGTCAGGTGGCTTCGAGCGCCTCCGCCGGGGGCTCCGCCACCGCCGTGTCCGCACTGTAGCGATGGAGGGCGGGGAAGGCGGCGGCCACCAGCCCGGCGCCGAGCACGCAGAGCAGGCCGCCGGAGACCACCGAGACCCGCGGGCCCCAGGCGGCGGCCACCGCCCCGGCCTCGACGTCGCCGGCGTACGGGCCGCCCATCACCACCATCGAGTAGGTCGCCGACATCCGCCCCCGGAGGTGGTCGGGGGTGAGGGTCTGGAGCATGGTCGAGCGGCACACCGCGCTCACGCTGTCGGCCGCGCCGGCGACGGCGAGCAGCGCCAGGGCGACCGGCAGGGAGCCGACCAGCCCGAAGCCGGCGATCGCCACCCCCCACATCGCGACCGCGCCGATCACCACCCGGCCGAGGCGCCGCACCCGCCCCAGCCAGCCGGTGACCAGGATGGCGGCGACCGCGCCCGCCCCGGGGGCGGCGTAGAGGAGGCCGAGGCCGGAGGGGCCGGTGTGGAAGGAGGAGGCGGCGAGCGCCGGGAAGAGCGCCCGGGGCATCCCGAAGATCATCGCGTCGAGGTCGATCGCGAAGCCGGCGAGGATCACCGGCTGCCGCCGGGCGAAGCGCAGCCCGCTGCGGATGGCGCGCAGCGGCGGCTCGCGGCGCTCGTGCCGGGGCGGCTGGGGGCCGATCAGCGCCACCGCGGTGATCGCGGCGCCGAAGCTGAGCACGTCGACGAGGTAGGCGGCGCCGAGCCCGAGGCGGGCGATGACCAGCCCGCCCACCGCCGGCCCGACGATCAGCGCCGCCTGGAAGAGGCCGAACATCAGCGCCACCGCCGCGGGCAGCTGCTCCCGGGGCACGAGGTTGGGCACCGTCGCCGACCGCGCCGGCTGGTCCACCGCGCTGAGCCCGGCGGCGACGGCGCTGACCGCGTAGAGCGCGGCGAGCGGCGGATGGCCGTGGACCGCCCCGGCCACGTACAGGAGCGAGCAGAGCGCGAGCAGCGAGTTGGACGCCAGCAGCAGCCGGCGGCGGTCGACCGCGTCGGCGACGGCGCCGCCGATCAGCGAGCAGAGGATCAGCGGCACCATCTGCACCAGGCCCAGCAGCCCGACGGCGAGGGTCGAGCCGGTGAGCTGGTAGACCTGGTACGGCACCGCCACGGCGGTGACCTGCCGGCCCATGGTGGACACCAGCTGCCCGGACCAGAGCAGCCGGAAGTCGCGGGAGGCGCGCAGCGGGGTGAGGTCGAGGGCGAGGCCCCGGAGCCGCGACGCCCCCCTCCGCCGCCCGGTTGGGGCGTTCACGACGACCACGGTACCGTGATCGGTATCCTCAGCCGGCCCATGCCGAGCACCGCCGCACCGCTGCGCGCCGCCGCCGAGCGGCTCCTCGACGCCCGTGAGCCCGTGGACCGGCCGCTCGCCGAGGAGCTCGTCGCGCTCGGCGACGACGACCTCCCCGACCTGGTCGCCCTCGCCCACCGCGTCCGGCTCGCCTGGATGGGCCCGGCGGTCGAGGTGGAGTCGATCATCAGCGCCAAGACCGGCGGCTGCCCCGAGGACTGCACCTTCTGCTCCCAGTCGGCGCGGTACAGCACCGAGGTGGGGCGCGAGCCGATGCTGCCCACCGACCGGCTGGTCGACCTCGCCCGGCGCACCCGCGAGCTCGGCGGCACCGAGTTCTGCATCGTGGTGGCGGTACGCGGCCCCGACGAGCGGATGATGCGCTCGGTGATCGACGCCGCCCGGGCGATCGCCGCCGAGGTGGACATCGAGGTGGCCGCCTCGCTCGGCATCCTCAAGCCCGGGCAGGCCGAGCGCCTCGCCGAGGCGGGGATCCACCGCTACAACCACAACCTCGAGGCGGGTCCGGGCTTCTTCCCGCGGATCTGCACCACCCACACCTTCGAGGACCGGCTGCGCACCTGCCGGGCGGTCGTCGACGCGGGGATGGAGCTCTGCAGCGGCGGCATCTTCGGCATGGGCGAGAGCTGGGCGGACCGGCTCGACCTCGCCTTCGTCCTCCAGGAGCTGGGCGCCCGGGAGATCCCCTGCAACTTCCTCGACCCCCGCGCCGGCACGCCGCTGGGCGACGCCGAGCTGCTCCGCCCCCTCGACGCGCTCCGCTGCGTGGCGGTCTACCGGTGCATCAACCCCTCCGCGGTGCTGCGCTACGCGGGAGGGCGCGAGGTGGTGCTCCGCGACCTGCAGGCGTACGGGATGCTCGCCGGCGCCAACGGCCTGATCGTGGGGAACTACCTGACCACGCTCGGGCGGAGCGCGGAGGTGGACCTGGCGATGCTCGCGGACCTGGGGATGCCGGTGGCCACCGCGCCCCTGACCGGCACCCGGGGCCGGCGCGAGGTCGCGGGGCCTGCCTAGCGGGCCGCGAGCGCCTCGGCGGCGGCGACCAGCGAGATCATCGCCACCCGCAGCGCCTGCTCGTCGAAGTCGAAGTCGGGGGCGTGGTGCTGGGGCGGGATGCGGGGCCCCGGGCGGGAGCCGACGAAGAAGTAGCAGCCGGGGGCGCGGAGCAGGAACTCGCTGACGTCGTCGCTCGGCGTCATCGGCGGCGCCTCGAGCACGCTGGACGGCCCCAGCACCGCGGCGAGGGCCTCCCGGGTGACCGCCGTGGCGGAGGGGTCGTTGACCACCGCCGGCACCGGCCGGGGGAGGTCGACGGCGGCGCTCACCCCGAACTCGGCGGCGACCGCCTCGCAGGCGGCGCGCAGCCGGGCCGCCGCCTCGGGGTGCTGCTCCTCGGTGAAGGTGCGCAGGCTGCCACCGATCTCGGCGTCGCGTGGGATGACGTTGTGCACCGTCCCGGCGCGCAGCACCCCGGTGCCGCAGACGCAGGGGGTCTCGGCGAGCTCGAGGCCGTCGAGGAGCCCGGGCAGGCGGCGGGCCAGCTCGGCGGCGGCGAGCACCACGTTGCCGTCGCCGGCGGCGAGGGCGGCGTGGCCGCCGGTTCCGCGCAGCCGGATGGTGAAGCGCTGGAAGGTTGCCATGGCGATCCCCGGGCGGGCCATCACCAGGCCGGTGGGAAGGTTGGAGGAGAGGTGGAGCCCGGCCACCCGCTCGACCCCGAGGCCGGCGAGGACGCCGCCGTCGAGCATCGCCCTGGCCCCCTCGCCGGTCTCCTCGGCGGGCTGGAAGATGAGCACGACCCGGCCGGCCAGGTCCGGGGCGCGCCGGGCCAGCACCTCGGCGGCGCCGAGCAGGGCGGCGGCGTGGCCGTCGTGGCCGCAGGCGTGCATCACCCCGGGAACGCGCGAGCGGAAGGGGAGTGCGGTCTCCTCCTCCAGGGGGAGGGCGTCGATGTCGGCGCGGAGCAGCACCGTCCGCCCCGGGCGGCCGCCCTCGAGGCGGAACACCGCCCCGGTGGGGGTGGGGCAGCGCAGCTCCTCGAGGCCCAGCGAGCGCAGCCGCTCGCGGACGATCGCGGTGGTGCCCACCTCCTCGCCGGCCAGCTCGGGCTCGGCGTGGAGGGCCCGGCGCAGGTCGACGGCCCCGTCGAGGACGGCGTCGACCTGCGCGTGGAGCTCTCTCACGGCCGGGACCTGCGCCTCCTGTCAGGAGACGGCGTTGACGATCTCCGACCGCAGGCCGTCGAACGTCGCGAGGTAGGCGCAGCGCTCGGTGCGCAGCCGCTGGACGATGGCGTTGTACTCGTCCATCCGCTCCTGGCGCTCGTAGAGCCGGCGCGGCTGGAGGATCTCGGCGTCGTCGATGCCGGGCAGCGCCGAGGCCACCTGGTAGCCGAAGTCGGGGTCCCGCTCCCAGGTGATCGTGCCCTCGGCGATGGCCTTCACCACCGCGCTCGAGTAGGGGATGGTGACCTTCCTGCCGCGCTCGTCGCCGTCCTCGCCGCCGATGCGGCCGGTGTTGAGCAGGAAGACCTCGAAGCCGCAGTCGTCGAGCAGCTCGAGGAAGCGGTTGCCCTGCATCGCGTGGAGCAGCGGGAAGAAGGGGTTGGTGCCGGGCACGCGCAGCGCCCTGCCCGCCTCCTCCCTGCCGCCGGCGCTGGTGCCGCGGGTCTCGCCGAGCATGAAGTAGGCCGCCGCCTGCTCGCGGGTGAGCCGCGCCACCGCGGGGATGATGTTGTCGTTGCGGTTGAGGATCAGCAGCTGGTTGACCCGGGTGATCTCGCGTGCGTCCCGAGCGATCCCCAGCGCCTCCATGCGGAAGACGGCGCGCCCGTTCTGCGTGTACGAGGTGTCGAAGAAGTCGCACTCGCCGCGGTCGTTCTGGGAGACGTTCTCGAGGTACGCCTCGCGCCTGGTGACCGCGCCGTGGATGGCGGGCTCGTCCCGGGGATCGAGCGCGAAGGTCTTGGCGAAGCAGCCGTTCTCGGAGCTGACGATGCGCCCGCTCGGGTACAGCGCGACGAAGTCGTCCTGCACCGGCTGGCTGTTGTTCTGGCGGGTGAAGGTGGTGGTGGTCTTGCCGGTGCCGCTGAGGCCGACGATGAGCATCGACTGCTCGCCGCGGCTGGTGGGCACCACCTTGCAGCCCGCGTGCATGGCCAGGCCGCCGCGCCGGTAGGTGAGCGCGTTCCACATCCGCAGGCCGCCCTTCTTCGACTCGCCGAAGTAGTCGGAGTTGATCACCCGGGTCACCCCGGCGTCGAGGTCGACGGCGATCACCCGGTCGCCGGGGTAGCCGGGCGCCGTGAGGTTGGGCGTGTAGATGACCGTCAGCCGGGGCTGGAAGTCGGGGCCGGCGTCCTCGGCGCTGAAGTAGAGCGCCTGCTGCATCCCCGCGATGTTGGCGTTCGCGGCCTCGATGTAGAGGCGGGCGGCGACCCGGTGGTCGGGGTCGTTGCCGATGTAGCCGTCGATCACCAGCATGTCCCGGCCGGCGATGTGGGCGTCCTGCATCGCGGCGATGCGCTCGCCCTCGGCCCGGCCGATGGTCTGGTCTGAGTGCTCCTCGGGGTGGTCGGTCACCACGTAGGTGCTCGCCTTGCTCCGCGCCACCACCCTGGTCTCGACGTTGTAGTTGCCGAAGATGGTCGGGTGCGCGTTGGGCATCGACGCCGTCAGTTGACGCAGCTCCTCGGGACTGGGGTTCCAGCGGATCGACTTCGCTGCCGGCAGTGAGGTGCCGCTCGCTCTGATGACGTCGGTCATGGTTCGTATTCCCCGTGTGTGACTGACTGCCCCGATCCGTGGGAATGCCCGGATAGCGGACAGTCCCTGAGAATGAGAACGGACAGGTGGGCCTGAACCTGTGCCGATCAACGAAGGCGGTGCTGACGAGCCAGTCTATCAGAGGGCTCCGCGAACTCCGTCTCGGTCACGTCGCGGCTTCCGCGACCACCGGAGCGGGCCCCGGGGCCCCGGCTGTGCGTTAATCACGGTTCCCCTACAGCCGGCCGGGCGGATGCCCGCAGGAGGTCGCGATGGACCGCAGGCGTGGCGTCCGGCGAGCAGCCGCAGGCCTGCTCGCGCTCGCCGTGGTGGCCTCGCTGCGGGTGGGTGGCGACGCCGCCGCCGGCGGCGGGTTCGTCACCAGCACGCTGGTCAACCCCGTCTTCAAGGGGGCGAACACCGAGCCCTCGCTCCGGGTCGCCGGCGACGGCACCACCTACGTCGGCGCCATCCGCGGCTTCCCCAAGGGCGTGGACCTCTGGCGGCTGGGCGCCGGCGGCGGGCCCGCCGCCTACCTCGGCTCGCCGGACAGCGCCGTGCCCACCCCCTGCTGCGCCGGCCTCGGCGGCGGCGACATGGACCTCGCCGTGGCCGACGACGGCACCGTGGCCTACACCAGCCTCTGGCTGGGCTCGACGACGGTGGGGCGATCGAACGACGGCGGGCGCACCTTCGTCTCCCAGCCGCTGGGCAGCCCGGTGGTGGGCGACGACCGTCCCTGGCTGGCCACCGACGGGCACGGCTTCTACCTGTCCTTCCACGACATCCTCACCGGCAACATCGACATCCTCCGCTCGCCCGCCGGCGCCCAGGCCGGCCTGGCCTACACCCCGATGACCCCGGTGCTGTCGCCGGGCGACGCGGCGGTGGGCAACAACCAGCTCGGCGACCTGCTCGCCGATCGACGCCACCCCGGAGTCCTCCATCAGGTGTACACGACCACCGCCGGCGCCACCCTGGGGCTCAACGGCGGCCCCAGCGGCGTCCAGAACGTGGTGCTCATGGCCACGTCCGTCGATGGCGGCGCCACCTGGGCGCAGCACACCGTCCTCTCCGACCCGGCGGCGACGGCCGGCTTCGCGTCGGTCTTCCCCGCCGCCGCGCTCGACGCCGCCGGCACCCTCTACGTCGCCGTCTCCGACAACGCACGGGTGCTGGTGCTCTCCAGCCGCGATCGGGGGGTGACCTGGGGACGGCCGGTGCGGGTCGACCCGGGGATCGGCGCGGTGGTCTTCCCCTGGGTGGCGGCCGGCGGCGACGGCGGGGTGGTGGTCAGCTGGCTGGGCTCGCGGGTGACCGGGGCCGACGCGCCCGACGCCAGCTGGCAGGTGTACGCCGCGGAGACCCTGAACGGCGCCGCGTCCGCGCCCGCCTACCGGCTGTTCACCGTGAGCG
>JAQBPI010000226.1 GCA_028287605.1 Chloroflexota bacterium | reverse complement strand
GTCAATGCGCAGCTCGGAGTGCACTCTGGCGACGACCAGCTCGAGCCGGGCGAGCAGATCGGGCTCATGGTCGAGCGAGCCGTCGACGAGGAAGTCGACCTCGATGCCGGTGAGGATCCGGAACGGGGCCAGCTCGGCGTTGAGCGCGGCCACCACCTCCAGCTGTTGCCGCAGCCGCTCGGCGGTGAGGCCGCGGGCCACCCTGAGCCGCGGGGAGTGGTCGGTGAGCACCAGGTACTCGTGGCCCAGGGCGCGCGCCGCCGCGGCCATCTCGTCGATGGGACTGCCGCCGTCCGACCAGTCGGAGTGCACGTGGCAGTCGCCGCGCAGCGCGGCGCGGAGCTCCGCCCCGCCCTCGGCGACGGGCCTCCCCTCGGTGGCCTCGAGCCGGCGGAGGTACACCGGCACCTCGCCGGCGGCCGCCTCGGCGATGACCCGGGCGATCACCTCGCCCACCCCCGGCAGCTGCCGCAGCGTGCCGTCGAGCAGCCGGCGGTCGAGCTCGCCCTCGGGCAGCCCCTCGACGGTCGCCGCCGCCCGGCGGAAGGCGCGCACCCGGTAGGACGGCTCGAGGGCGCGCTCGAGCAGGAAGGCGATGCGCCTGAGCGCGGCGGCGGGGTCGGCGGCTGCGGTCACACCCCGGAGTCTGCGGAGTCTGCGCGCCGGCGTGCGCTCACCTCACCTCCACCACCCCGGCCATGCCCGGATGGATGGGGCAGGTGTACGGGTACGTCCCCGCCGCGGTGAACCGCACCGAGTAGCCGCTCGCCGGCAGCGGCCTGCCCCCGAAGAGCCCCGAGACTGCCGGGCCGCTGCCGTACTCGGCTCCCGGCGGAGGGTTCGGCGCGCCGAACACCAGCGGGTCCTCCGGGGTGATCTGCCGGCCGATGGCGACCACGTGGGGCTCGTAGCTGTCGTTCCTCCAGGTCACGGCCTGCCCCGCGGAGATGCTGACGGTGCTGGGGAAGAACTGGTTGACGGTCAGCTCCCTGCCGACCGCACCGGCCTGGACGATCCCCGGCGTGGTGGAGGGCACGCCGGTGGCGACGGTGGCGGCGTCGGCCCTGTCGGCGCTGAGCTGGCGGGCGGCGGCGCTCCTCAGGGCGGTCGCGCTCTGGATCGGGCTCCCCGCCGGCACCACGGTCAGCGTCGCCGCCATGGTGGGATGGAGCAGGCAGGTGAACCGGTAGGCGCCGGGTCGGAGGTCCGGCGCCAGCGGCAGGACCGCGGTCTGGCCGCCCACGAAGATCCCGCTGTTGTAGTAGGGCTGGCCCGAGTAGGGACCGGGGAGCGGCACCTCGGCCGCGGGCGTCCCCGCCGGCGGCGGCGCCCCGGCGGGGGCCCCCGGGCAGGTGGTGGTGGTCGACGTCACCGGCTGGGAGCTCAGACAGGGACCGCCGGAGACGGCGGCGAAGCCCACCCCGGGAGTGATGAGCACCGGCTGGTTGGAGTGGTCGGGCAGCACCCCGAAGGTCACCGTGTGGGGCGTCCCCCGGGTGGGGTTGACCATCCGCAGGGTGTCGCCCGCGTGGGCGCTGAGGGTGGCGGGGTAGAAGGCGAGGAAGTCGCGCTCGGGATGGGCCGCGTCGGCCCCCCCGGCGTCGACGCTGAGGGTCTCCGGCCCCGCGGATGCGGCGCCGCTGGGAAGGCTGGTGGCCGCGCCACCTCCGGCGCCTCCGCACCCGGCGATCACCGCGATGGCCGCCGCGGCGGCGACGCGTCCGAGGCTCGCTCGCCGTCGATCCATCACGTGTCCTCCCTCACCGGACGGCGGCGCCCCCTGTCCGCGGCGCCGATGATGCACCACGGGTCAGGCGAGGGTGGCGCCGCCGGGCTGCGTAGGAAATGGGTGGGGTCCGGCGTCGAAGTGAAGACGCCCAGCGTCCCTCCCCCGGGGGTGGGCGAGGCACACCAGCCCGAGGGCCCGGGGGCCCGCCGGAGGACCCACGATGAACAGCCCGGAGCCGACCCGGCTCGACACCTCGCACCCGGCGCTGCGCTCCCTGCGCGCCGCCCGCCGGGACCTCGACGTCGCCGTGGACATCCTCGACCAGCTGGAGCCGGGCTCGCCGCAGCACCGCCTCGCGGTGCGCGCCTGGTCCGACATCCGGCGCCTGATCCGCAGCCTCGCCACCGGCAGCGACGAGGGGCTCGAGGACGTCGACGTGCCGGTGGCCTCGATCCGCACCTCCCAGGACCGCAAGCTGCAGCGCGCCCGCGGCGCCTGACCCCGGGGCGGGCGCGCTACATTCCGGCGCGCCATGCAGGTGCTCATCTCCTTCGCCACGGACCTCCGACCGTGGCCCTCCCGCTGAGCCCGCGCTGAGCACCCTGCGCTACCTCGGCAGCCACTGGGACACGCTCCGTCCCCAGCTGCTGACCCACCTGCAGATCGTCGCCGTGGCGATGGCCGCGGCGGCGGTGACCGGACTGGTGACCGGGGTGCTGGCGGCGCGCCGCCCCCGGCTGGAGGCGGCCGCGCTCGCGGTCACCGGAGTGATCCTCACCATCCCCAGCTTCGCGCTCTTCGGGATGCTGACCATCCTGCTCGGGATCGGCAACCCGGCGGTCGAGCTGGGGCTCGCCCTCTACGCGCTGCTGCCCATCGTCCGCAACACCCGCACCGGCCTGGGGGCGGTCGACCCCGCGGTGGTCGAGGCGGCGCGGGGCATGGGGATGAGCCCCGCCCAGGTGCTGCTCCGGGTCGAGCTGCCCCTGGCCCTGCCGGTGATCGTCGGCGGGCTGCGCCAGGCGACGGTGATGGTGGTCGCGATCGCCACCGTGGGCGCCACCGTGGGCGCCAACGACCTGGGCCAGCCGCTGCTCGAGGGCATCCGCGCCAACGACCGCGACGCCATCTTCGCGGGGGCGCTGCTGGTGGGAGCCCTGGGGGTGAGCGCTGACGCTCTCCTCGCCGCCCTCGAGCGCGGCCTGTCGCGGGGCCGCACGGCGTGATCAGCCTCGAGCACGTGGTCAAGCGCTACGGCGACCGGGTCGCCGTCGACGACCTCTCGGTGGAGATCGGCGCCGGCGAGCTGGCGGTGCTCGTCGGCCCCTCCGGATGCGGCAAGACCACCACGCTGCGGATGATCAACCGCCTGGTCGAGCCCACCTCGGGGACCATCCGGGTGGACGGACGCGACACCCGCGAGCGCGGCGTCGAGGAGCTGCGTCGCTCGATCGGCTACGTCATCCAGCAGGCGGGGCTCTTCCCCCACCTCACCGTGGCCGAGAACGTCGCCACCGTGCCCCGGCTGCTGGGCTGGGACCGCCGGCGCATCCGCACCCGGGTCGACGAGCTGCTCGACCTGGTGGGGCTGCCCCCCGGCGACTACGCCGAGCGGCTGCCGCGGGCGCTCTCCGGCGGCGAGCGGCAGCGGGTGGGGGTGGCCAGGGCGCTCGGCGCCGACCCCCCGGTGCTGCTGATGGACGAGCCCTTCAGCGCCCTCGACCCGGTCACCCGGCTGCGCCTCCAGGGCGAGCTGCTGCGGGTGCAGTCGCTGGTGCGCAAGACCATCGTCGTGGTCACCCACGACATCGACGAGGCGCTGCGGCTGGGCGACCGGGTGATCCTGCTCCAGACCGGCGGCCGCCTCGCCCAGGTCGCGACCCCCGCCGAGCTGCTCGCCCGCCCCGCCTCCGACTTCGTCGCCGGGTTCCTCGGCGGCGACCGCACCCTGCGGCGCCTGGCGCTGGTGCCGCTCCACTCCGCAGAGCTGCGCTCCGCCGACGGTGCCGCGCCGGCCGAGCGGGTCGACGCCGGGGGCAGCCTGCGCGACGCCCTCGAGGTGGTGCTGCGCTCGCCCGACGGCCGCGCCGCCGTGGTCGACGGCGACCGGGTGCTGGGGGTCGTCGACGCCGAGGTGATCCGCCGCGCGGCGGTTACGCGATGAGGCGCCGGCGGCCCGGCGGGCTGCGGCTGGCGCTCACCCCGGCGCTGGTCGGGGTGGCGCTGCTGCTGCTCTACCTCTGGGTGCACACCGCCGACGTGCCCCCCGAGGAGGCGGCGGTGCTCTCCCCCGACTTCATCGGCACCCGGCTGACCCAGCACGTCGAGCTCACGATCACCTCGTTCCTGATCGCCGCCGCCCTCGCCCTCCCCCTGGGCGTCGCGGCCGCCCGCGCCGGGCGGGCGGTGCGCCTGCCGGTGCTGCTCGCCGCCAACCTCGGCCAGGCCATCCCCAGCATCGCCCTGCTCGCCCTGGTGTTCACCGTCACCGGCTTCACCTTCCGCACCACCGTGATCGCCCTGGTCGTCTATGCCATCCTCCCGATCCTGCGCAACACCATGGCCGGTCTCCAGGGGGTCGACCCCGACGCCGTCGAGGCGGCCCGGGGAATGGGGATGAGCCCGGCGCAGGTGCTGCTCCGGGTCGAGCTGCCGCTGGCCTCGCCGGTGGTCTTCGCCGGGCTGCGCACCGCCCTGGTCCTGGTGGTGGGCACCGCCACCCTGGGCAACTTCGTCGGCGGCGGCGGGCTCGGCGACGTCATCGAGTCGGGGCTGACCGCCGCCGGGCTGGAGCCCGCCTCGCGTATCGTCGTGGTCGGCGCCGTCCTGGTGGCGGCGCTGGCGCTGCTCGCCGACTGGCTGCTGAGCCTGGTCGAGCGCGCCGTGGTCCCCACCTGGGAGGACGGATGAGATGAGACGCCCACTCGCGCTCGCCGCGCTGACCGCGGCCTCGCTGGCGGTCCCCGGCTGCGGCGGGAGCAGCGGCGGCG
>JAQBPI010000207.1 GCA_028287605.1 Chloroflexota bacterium | reverse complement strand
CCGGCCGCTCCCGCCGCTCCCGGGATGGCCACGGCGCCGGCCGGCGCCCGCCGGGTGGGCCGCCTCGACCCGGCCGGGGCCGCGGGCCGCAGGACGACCAAGGCGCAGCAGAAGCAGCAGGCGTCCTTCGCACCGCTCGACCCCGAGGACCCGGCGATCCCCTTCGACCGCGTCCCCTACGTTCCCGCCGACCTCCGGCGGGTGGCGATCATGGCCGGGTTCATGGTGGTGCTCATCCTCATCGCCGCCGTGGTGGTCACCCACACCGTCGGGTAGCGACCGACTGAGCCGTCAGCCAGGGCAGGTAGACTGCACCGGCCACCGCCCACACCGGTGGCGATCTCCCATGCGAGTCATCCTCTACACCGGCAAGGGCGGGGTCGGCAAGACCACCGTCGCCGCCGCCACCGCGGTCGCATGCGCGCGTCTGGGCCACCGCACCCTGGTGATCAGCACCGACGCGGCGCACAGCCTGGGCGACAGCCTCGACGTGGAGCTGGGTGACCGTCCCACCGAGATCGAGCCCAACCTCTGGGCGCAGGAGGTCAACGCCCTCCACGAGCTCGAGCACAACTGGGAGAAGGTGCACCGCTACCTCAGCGCGCTCTTCGCGTCGCAGGGGGTGGACGAGATCGTCGCCGAGGAGCTGGCCTCGCCTCCGGGGATGGAGGAGCTGGCCAGCCTGATGTGGATCAAGCACCACCAGCGCAGCGGCGACTACGACGTGCTGGTGGTCGACTGCGCGCCCACCGGCGAGACGCTGCAGCTGCTCGCCTTCCCGGATGTGGCGCGCTGGTACCTGAACCGCATCTTCCCGATCGAGCGGCGGGTGATGAAGGTGGCGCGTCCGATGGTGCAGCCCTTCATCAGCATCCCGCTTCCCGGCGACGAGATCTTCAGCAGCATCAAGGACGTGCTCCTCGACCTCGAGGCGATGAAGGGCGTGCTCGGCGACCCGCGCGTCTGCACCGTGCGCATCGTCCTCAACCTCGAGAAGATGGTCATCAAGGAGGCGCAGCGGGCCTTCACCTACCTGAGCCTCTACGACTATCTCACCGACCTGGTGGTGGTGAACCGCGTGCTCCCTCCCGAGGTCACCGACCGCTACTTCGACTCCTGGCGCGAGGCGCAGGCCCGCTACGGCGAGATGGTCGACGCCGCGTTCTCGCCGGTGCCGATCCTGCGCACCCGGCTCTTCGACCACGAGGTGGTCGGCATCGAGAGCCTCGCGGCGATGGCGGAGTCGATCTTCGGCGACAGCGATCCGTCGGCGATCCTCTACCACGAGGTGCCGCAGAAGCTGCGCAAGAACGGCTCCCAGTACGAGCTGCTGCTCCACCTTCCCTTCGTCGGCCGCGAGGAGCTGAACGTCACCCATCGCGAGGGCGAGCTGTACGTCACCGTCGGCCCCTACAAGCGGGAGATCTCGCTGCCGCGAGTGCTGAAGGGGAAGACGGTGACCGCCGCCAAGCTGGAGGAGGGCATGCTCCGGGTCGTCTTCGGGAGTGCCAAGAGCTGAGCGACGAGTGCCGCCTCTGCCCGTGCCGCCTGCTCGCCGACGCGGGCCAGCTGATGGGCTCCACCGTCAACGAGCTGCTGCCTCCGGACGCGCAGATCCACCTGCTCAACGCCCAGCGCGAGCTGCTGCTGGCGGTCAAGCTGACCATCGAGCACCACCGCCGGCAGCGCGCCGACGAGGACGGGGCCCCGGCGCGCCGCCGCCCGGTTCGCGTCGAGGTGGAGTAGCCGGGTCGATGAGCGGCGGCAACCTCGGCATCTACCTGACCCTGGTTCTCTACTCGCTGCCCGGGCTCATCCTCGGCTTCACCCTGCACGAGCTCGCCCACGCCTTCACGGCGGTGCGCCTCGGTGATCCCACACCGCGGATGCAGGGACGCATCACCGCCGACCCGCGGCAGCACATCGATCCGCTCGGCTTCGGGCTGCTGCTGATCGTGGGCTTCGGCTGGGCCAAGCCGGTGCAGTTCAGCACCGCGTACATCCGCACCGGGCTGCAGCAGGCGATGGTGGCGGCGGCGGGCCCGCTCACCAACCTGCTGCTCGCCATCCTCTTCGCCGTGGCCATCAAGATCCAGCTCGGCACCGGCGCCACTCCCCAGTTCCAGACCTTCGGGCACGGCGGCCTCGCCGACATCCTCTTCGCGGTGCTGGTGCAGAGCTTCTTCATCAACGTGGTGCTGTTCGTCTTCAACAGCCTGCCCGTCCCCGGGCTCGACGGGTACATGGTCGCCCGCGGTCTCCTCGGGGGCATCCTCCCCGACCTCTTCCGCTGGATGGACCGGAACTCCCAGGTGGTCATCGTGGTCGCCATCGCGCTGGTCTTCCTTCTTCCCCAGATCACCGGCGCCCCCAGCCCGCTGGGAACGCTGATCGTCGAGGTCAACAACCGGCTCTACCACACCTTCGTCGACCCGAACTCGACGGTCGTCGGCGGGCTGCCGAGCATCACGCAGCTGTTCTCGTCGTCGCTGTGAGCGCCGCGCCACAGGGGGGATGCACGGAGGACTCGGCCCGCGGGATGGGCGCGTCAGCGCCCGGAGCGCCGATGGTGCGCGACCTGCCCTCGGTCGACCGCCTCGCCGCCCATCCGCTGCTGGAGCGGTGGCGCGGGTCGCACCCCGCGGTGGTGCGCGCCGCCCGCGCCGTGCTCGACGAGGAG
>JAQBPI010000201.1 GCA_028287605.1 Chloroflexota bacterium | reverse complement strand
GGCAGCCAGGCGAGGTCGGCGAGCCGGCCCCGACCCGGCGCGTCGAGCCCCAGCGGGGTGGTGGAGGGCGTGCCGTCGGGGGAGCGCAGCACCACGTTGACGGCGGTGACGGTGAAGACGGTGCCGGTCACCAGCAGCGCGGCCGCGTCCCGCACCCGTCGTGCGGGCATCACCCGCACGGTGACGATGGTCGCCGCAGTCCCCGCGGCCAGCGGCAGCGCAGCGAGGGCGGCGGCGGCGAGCGCCACCACCGGCAGAGCGGCGAGCGCCCCCACCGCCGACAGGTAGGCGACCAGCCAGGGCCCGGCGAGCAGCGCCGCCATCCCCACCCCGGTGACCAGCTGGACGCAGAGCTTGGCGAGCAGCACCGCCCGTGGCGCCAGCGGGGCCACCAGCAGCATCTCGACGTCGCGCGCGAAGTAGAGGCCGCTGATGGCGAAGCTGACCGAGGTCACCGCCACCGCCCCGCAGAGGGTGGCCAGAGCGGCCGCCAGCGAGGGCTCGAGGGTCGCCGGCGACGGCGCGCCTGCGCCGAGCAGGTCGCCGGCGAGGTGGTGGGCGCCCAGCCACCAGGCGAGCGCGAGGGTGCCGAGGATGAGGGTGCGGCCACGCTGCTCGGGGCCGGCGAGCAGGCAGGCGTTGACCGCCATCCTCGCCCGCGCTCCCAGCAGCCTCGGCACCGGCCGGTAGCCGCCCCAGCCGGTCAGCACCGACGCGGGCCCGGCCACCACGTGGCGGTGGCGTAGGTCACTCGAGGGCGCGGAGCAGCGGCCGCAGGTCGGAGTCGCCGTCGGCGCCGGTGAGGCGGAGGAAGGCCTCCTCCAGGGTGCCGGCGCCGAGCGTGCTGCGCAGCTCGGCGGGGGTCTCGACGGCGACCAGGCGGCCGTGGTGGACGACCCCGACACGGTCGCAGAGCAGCTCGGCGACCTCGAGGACGTGGGTGCTGAGGAAGACGGTGCGGCCCTCGCCGCAGAGACCGCGCAGGATGTCCTTGAGCTGCCGGGCGCCGGCGGGGTCGAGGCCGACGGTGGGCTCGTCGAGGAACAGCACCTGGGGGTCGTGGAGCAGCGCCGCCCCCAGGGCGAGCTTCTGGCGCATCCCCCGGGAGTACGACTGCACCAGCCGCTCGGCGTGGCCGGCGAGGCCGAAGGCGCCGAGCAGCGGGTCGATGCGTGCCGCCTGCACCCGGCGGGGCACCCCGTAGAGGTCGGCGGCGAAGGCGAGCATCTCCCGCCCGGTGAGCTTGTCGTAGAGGGCGGGCTGGTCGGGCACGTAGCCGGTCACCGCCCGGGCGCGGAGCGGGTCGGCGACCACGTCGTGCCCGCAGAGCTCGGCGGTGCCCGAGGTGGGC
This sequence comes from Chloroflexota bacterium, assembly GCA_028287605.1. Lineage (GTDB taxonomy): Bacteria > Chloroflexota > Dormibacteria > Aeolococcales > Aeolococcaceae > CF-96. The sequence goes on along the minus strand of JAQBPI010000201.1, from coordinate 10,052 downwards.
CGGAGCAGGCCGGTGAGCAGCCGGATGGTGGTGGTCTTGCCCGCCCCGTTCGGCCCGAGGAAGCCGAAGAGCTCGCCGGGGGCGACCTCCAGGCTCATGGAGTCGACCGCCACCCGGTCGGCGAAGAGCTTGGTGAGGCCGCGCAGCCGGACGGCCGGCTCGGGGCGCAGCGGGACCGGCGCCGCCGCGCTCACCCCGCCGGGTCCGCGGCGAGCAGGCGGCGCACCGCCTCGACCTCCCGGTCCAGCCGCCGGTCGTCCCACACCGGCAGCGCCGCCGAGGCGTCGGGCGGGTCGCGGAGCTCGACCCAGGAGCGGCAGCCGCCGTACTCGCGGAGGTCGGGCACCTCGACGCGCTCGGGCAGGACGCTGACCCGCAGCACCGCCACCACCGGCCGCACCGAGGCGGCCTCGGACAGCTGCCGCTGCTTGAAGCGCAGGCTGAGGTAGTTGCCGGTCCACACGGTGCGCTCCTCCAGCGCGTGCAGCCGCTCCAGCGACGCCGCCTCGATCACCTCCACCACCTCGGCGAGGGCGCCGAGCGACACCATCCCGGGGCTCACCGGCCGGGGGTGTCCCTCGGGGCGCCCGGCGGCGACGGCCACCGCGCGGGGCGCCCGGTGCATCCCCGGCACCAGGAGGTCGCGGTACTCCGGCTTGAGGAAGACGCCGCGCTCGTGGAAGAGGGTCGGATAGAGCCAGAAGGGCGCGGAGCGGGGGGCGCTGAAGCGGTGACCGGGGTCGTCGAGCCCGCCGCGGCGCACCAGCAGCGCCTGCCGCCCCTGCTCGAGCGCCGCCACCACCACGTCCCACTCCTTGAGCGCGAGGGCGAGCCGGGGCGGGGGCGTCACCGGATGATCATACGGGCGCCGCCTCCGCCCTCCCCGTCGCGGGTGCGGGTACGGAGTTGCAACGAGGGTCCACATGCCCGGCCGTCGCCCGCTAGGCTGTGCCGCCATGCTCCGGCGTCTCGGCCGCCTCTGTCCCCGTCTCCTCGGCTCTCCCTGGGTGCGCCTCGCCGGCACCGGGCTCGGCGCCGTCCTCTTCCTCCGTGCCGTCGACCTCGGCGCCGCCGGCCGGCTGATGGGCCACATCTCCCCCTGGTGGACGCTGCTGGCGGTGGCCCTCGCCGCCCTCTCGGTGATCTCCAGCGTGCTCGAGTGGGGGGTGCTGCTGCGCGGCACCGGCCACGGGCTGGACTGGCCGTTCCTCGGCTCCTGGTACCTCAAGGGGCTGTTCGTCAGCCAGGTGCTCCCCGCCGGGGTGGGCGGCGACGCGATGCGGGCGATGCGCATCGGCCGGATCACGGGCCACGGTCCGATGGTCGCCTCGCTGATCGGCGGGCGGATGGCCGGCACCCTGGGGATGTCGCTCTGGGCCCTGGCCGCGGCGGTGCTGCTCCGCGACCTCCTCCACGTCCCCGTCTTCGCCGGCTTCATCGCCTTCGCCGCCTTCATGCTGGTGGCCTGGGTGCTGGCGCTGCTCGCCGAGCACGTCCGCTGCCGCATCCCCGAGCACCGCCGGGTCGCCCACGCCGTGGGCCGCTTCCTCGGCCCCTTCACCCGCACCTTCGAGAGCTACCGCAGCCGTCCCCGCGTGCTCGCCCAGAGCATCGTCGCCGGCGCCGCCGGCTGGGGGCTGAACCTCTTCTCGATGGAGGCGTTCGCCATCGCCCTGGGCCGCGACGTGGCCTGGTCGGTGTTCGCCGTCGCCCTGCCCATCTCGCTGCTCGCCACCTTCGTGCCGGTCGCCGCCAACGGCCTGGGGGTGCGCGAGGGGATGATCTTCGCGCTTCTCGTCCACGCCCATGTCGGCCCGGCGATGGCCACCGCGCTCAGCCTCTTCGTCGACCTGCAGATGATCCCCTTCGCCGTCCTGGGCGGCCTCGTCTTCCTCGTCGAGCACCGCCTGCCGCCCCGGCCGGCGCGGCTGATGGGCCGGCTCGACCTGGTGCCCGCCTACGCCTATCCCGACGCGGCGGGGCGGCGGAACAGGTCGCGGCCCGCGAACGAGTAGCGGCGCCGGGCGATCATGAAGGCGACCAGCCCGGCGAGCGTGGCCAGCCCCTTGTCGGCGGCGCGCTGCACCAGGGCGGCGGCCGCCGCGGTGCCCGGATCGGCGCCCACGGCGATGAGGAGGCCGGCAACGCTCGCCTCGAAGCCGCCCAGCCCGCCCGGGCTGAGGGTGATCGCCCCCACCACGTGGGAGACGGCGTAGACGAAGGCGGCGTCCTGCCAGCTGAGGAACCCGGGCCGCAGGCTGTCGACCACCAGCCAGAAGAGGGTGATCGCCACCATCGCCCCGGCGATGCTGAGCACCGACCACGCCCAGGTGTCCCAGCGCCGCAGCAGCACCACCGTGTCGCGCTGCAGCCGCTCGGCCTGGGGGACGATGCGGTGCACCAGGGGCATGCGGCAGACCACGCCGATCACCGCCCGGAAGAGGGCGCGGTTGGTGAGGATGAGCAGCACCATCACGGTGCCGGCGAGGGCGGCCAGGATGCCCTCCGCCGCGGCGGGGTGGCCGAGGGCGCCGGGAACCGCGGCGGCGATGATGATCAGGGTGTAGACCAGCTCCTGGACGGTGATGGTGGCGACCACCGCTCCGAACTCCGACCCGGTCGCCTCGCTCACCAGCACCGCCCGGGTGAGCTCGCCGAGGGGGAGCAGGCCGGTCGCCTGGCCCGACAGGTTGAGCAGCAGCGTCCGGCCCAGGGGGAGGCGCACCCCGACGGCACGGAGCAGCGGCTGCCAGCGCAGCCCCTGCAGCAGGTAGTAGAGCGTCGACAGGCCGACGACCGCGGGCACCGACCAGAGCCGGAAGCCGGCCACCGAGCGGGCGAACTGGGCGGGGTTGAGCACGACGAGCAGGGTGACCACCGCCGCGACACCGAGCGCCGCGGGGATCAGCGACCCGGGCCGGCGCCACCGCGGCCGCTGGGGCCGGGCGCCTACCCGTCCGTCCTCCGGCCCACCAGCGGCCGCCCGGGGCGCTGGTCACGAGTGAGCCGCCGCGCCAGCATCCGCCAGGGACGCTGGTCGTGGCGGGCGTCCGAGAGCGCCCCCTCGAGGCGCCGGAGCAGCACCAGCACCAGCAGCGCGGCGAAGGCGGCGGCCTCCGCCCTGCCCACCGCCAGGGCCCCCACCAGGGGAAGCAGCAGGAACCCGGCCAGCACCCCCAGGGCGATCTCGCGGGTGAGCGCGCCCAGGCCGTAGCAGGCGAGCAGCGTGGCCAGCCCGAGAGCGCTCATCGCCGCCACCGCGCCGGTGGCGACGGCGATGCCCCGGCCGCCGTTGAAGCCGGCGTAGACCGGCCAGCCGTTGCCGATCACCGAGCAGACGGCGGTCAGGCCCACCACTGCGAGGGGGAAGCCGGCGCGGGTGGCGAGCGCCACCGGGAGCAGCCCCTGGAGGAACTGCAGCGGCCCCACCACCACCGCCAGCCCGGCGTCGACGTTGCGGTAGATGTTCGACGTGCCGATGTTGCCGCTGCCGAGGGAGCGGACGTCCACCCGGGGCCGGGTGAGCCGCACCAGCACCAGGCCCACCGGGATGCCCCCGAGCAGGTACGCGAACAGCCCCGTCGCCGCCACCGTCCAGGTCGTCACGGGCACGCTCATCAGGGGACGCCCTGCGCCTCCAGGCCACGCAGCGGCATCGCCGCGAACCCGGTCATCCCCGGTCCGGTGTAGGCGCCCATCACCGGGGTGAGAGAGGCCACCTCGCTGCGGCCCACGGGAAGCACCTGGTGGAGCGCGTCGCGGAGCAGGGCGGCGGCCTCGGCGGCGGCGGCGTGGACCACCAGCAGCCACACCGGCGCGCGGCTCTCGCCGAGCTGCTCCACGGCGAGACGCTGGAAGGTGCGAAGCATCCCGCGCCTGCCCCGCACCAGGGCGGCGCGGCGGGCCTGGCCGTCGCGGAGCTCGAAGATCGGCCGCACCCCGACGAGGTCGGAGATGCCCGCCGCGATGGACGGGACCCGGCCGCTGCGGGCGAGGTGCTGGAGGGTGCTGAGGGTGCCGTACATCCGCACCTCCCTCCCCGCCTGGAGCACCCGCTCGCGCACCGCCTCGGAGGGCTCCCCGGCGGCGCAGAGGAAGGCGGCGGCCCGGGCGACCAGGCCGTGCCCGGCGGCGGCGTTGCCGGAGTCGATGACCTCGATGCTGCACCCCGGCCGCTCGTCGGCGAGCAGCCGGGCGGCGAGGGTGGCGGAGTCGTGCATCGCGCTCAGCGAGGCCGGGATGGTCAGGCAGACGACGTGGTCGGCGTCCGCCGCCCGGAAGGCCTCGAGGTACTCGCCCGGGCTGGGGGTCGAGGTCGTCGGCGTCTCCCCCGCGGCCAGGCGCGCGTAGAACTCGTCGGAGGTCATGTCGACGCCGTCCTGGAAGGCGTGGTCGCCGAAGACGATGCGCAGCGGCACCACGTGGACGCCCTGCTCGGGCATCGACGCGATCACCGCGCCGCTGTCCACCACCAGGGCGCAGCGCCGGCGCAGGGAGCTCAATTCCTCAGGGGGGGTGTCCCCCCCCTCGCCACGGCGGCGGAGCCGCCTGCGCTCACCCCTCCCGCTCTGATGAGCACGCTCATGCCGCCACCCGGGCGGCCCGCAACCGGGTGTAGAGGTCGACGAGCCGGTCGACACCGGTGCTCAGCGCGTAGTGCTCCAGCACCCGGGCGCGGGCCAGGGCCCCCAGCTCCGCGCGCAGCCCGGGATCGTCACGCAGCCGGCGCAGCGCATTGCCGAGGTGGGGCTCGAGCGGGGACACGGGGAGACGGATGCCGGCGTCGCCGAGGGCGGGGCCGTCCTCGCCCGCCTCGGTGGCGACCACCGCACACCCCGCGGCCATCGCCTCGAGCATGCTCAGGGCCAGCCCCTCGGCGGTCGAGGGCAGCACGTAGACGTCGGCGGCGCGCAGCAGCTCGAGGCGCAGCGCCGGGTCGGTGACCACCCCGAGGATGCGCACGTTCGGCCGGTCGCCGACCATCCGGCGCAGCCGCCGGAGGTGGACGCCGCCGCCGGCGATGACCAGCACGTGGTCGTCGGGCCAGCCCAGGTCGAGGAAGGAGCGGACCAGGGCGGGGATGCGCTTCTCGGGGTCGAGACGCCCCATATAGGCGACCACGAAGGCGGCGCCGAGCCGGCGCCGCAGGTCGGACTCGCCGGCGCTGATGGCATCGGTGTCCACGGCGTTGTGGACCACCGTGACCCGGTCGGCGGGGAAGCCCGCGGCGGTGATGAGCTGCCGCTGGTCCTCGCTGAGGGCGACGCAGTGGTCGTAGGCGGAGAGGTTGCGGACGTGCCAGCGGTAGAGGCCGCGGAGCACCCTGCCCCGGGCGCTGCGGGGGGCAGCATAGGGCAGGTGGAAGGTGGCCACCGTGGAGGCCCCGGCGGCGTGCGCCATCCGGGCGATCTCGCCGTCGAGGGTGGAGAAGCTCCAGGAGCAGTGCACGATGTCGGGACGGAGGTCGGCGAGCACCTCGCCGATGCGCTCGCGAGACCCGGGCAGCGACACCGTCAGCGTCTTCACCCGCACCGCCCGCAGCCGCACCGACGGCACCGGCACGACGTCGCCGTCGATGTCGTGGGAGAAGAAGCGGACCTCGAGCCCGCGGGCGGCGAGCGCCCCGACCTGCTCGCGGCTGTAGGTCGACAGCCCGTCGGCGCGGCGCCCCTCGGCATGGCCGAACCAGGCCACCCGCATCCCCGGAGCGGTCACCCGGCGTGTTCCGACCGCGGCGCGGCGCCGAGGGTCGGGGACGAGAGGGCGACGATCATCCCCCAGCGAGGATACTCCAGCGTCCCGTGGGCGGGTCCGGACGCACCAGACGATTCGTTCATCCCGAAGCGGCCCTCACTCGAGGTCGGCATAGACCGCCCCGAACGGGTACCACTGCTCCGGGTGGCGGCGCACCGCGGGCTCGAGGATGGCCGCCACCCGCTGCATCACGCCGGCGTCGTCCTCGCCCGGCTCCGCGGTGATCGGGGCGTGCACCTCGATCTCGTAGCCGCCCTCCGCTCTCCGGCAGTCGACGGGGAGCAGCGGCGCGCCCGAGACCCGGGCCAGCCAGGCGGGGGCGGCGGTGAAGACCACCGGCCCGCCGCAGTAGTCGACCACCACGGTCGGGCCGCCGCCGGGGATGTCGCAGAGCAGGCAGACGAAGCGCCCCTGGCGCAGGGCGCGGAGCAGGCCGCGGGCGGCGCTCTCGGGGGTGAACACCTCCAGCTGGTTGCCCTCGCGCGCCCACACGACCAGGTCGGAGATCACCGGCGGGCCCACCGGCGCCATCACCGTGGTCAGCGGCACCCCGTAGGCCAGCGCCACGCTCGCGGCCATGTCCCAGTTGCCGAAGTGGCCGAGCACCAGGATGCCGCCCCGACCCTGCTCACGAAGCGACACGACGTGGTCGATGCCGAGCACCCGGGAACAGCGCGTCACCGTCCCGCCGTCGAGCCGGATCGCCCAGAGGAAGTCGACGATGGTCCGCCCGTACTCGCGGAACGACTGGCGGGCGCGGCGCCGCGCCTCGCGCTCGCCGATGCGGGGGTCGAACCGGCGGTGGTTGGCGGCGGCCCGCCGGCGGCGTTCGCGTCCCGAGGCCCAGGCGCAGAGCCCGGCGGCGTCGGCGACCGTGTAGCGGACGGGCCCGAGGGCGCGTGCCAGCGAGGTGGTGAGGCGCAGGCCACCACGCAGCAGTGGATGGGGAGCGGCCCGGCTCAGTGGATCGATCCGGCGCCACCTGAGGCGAGGTTGAAGAGGGGCTGGGCGGCGGCGCCGAGGAGCACGGTGACGAGAGCGCAGAAGCCGATGGCGATGCGCACCGCTCCCCCGGCGGAGGGCACCGGCGCCTCGCCCTCGTCGGGCAGGTCGACGAACATGAGCCGCAGGAGCCGCGCTGCCGCGACCGCACCGATCACCGACGTCACCAGGGCGAGCAGCACCAGCCACGCGTAGCCCGCGAGCAGCGCCGACTCGAGCAGGAAGAGCTTGGCGAAGAAGCCGATCAGCGGGGGCACGCCCACCAGCGACACCACGCCGAGGCCGAGCATGGCGGCGGCCAGCGGGCTGCGCCGGCCGAGACCGCGGAGGCTGTCGAGGTCGTCGCCGACGGCGCCGTCGATCGCGGCCAGCACCGCGAACATCCCGGCGACGGTGACCCCGCCGGTGGCGAGGGCGAAGATCAGCGCGGCGACCCCCTTCTGACTGGGAGCGGAGCCCAGCAGCCCGAGCAGCAGGAACCCGGACTGCCCCACCGCCAGCAGGCCGATCAGCCGGCGCACGCTGACCTGGGTGAGGGCGGCGAGGTTGCCGTAGAGCAGGCTGACCGCCGCCACCAGCGCCACCAGCGCGGTCCAGCTCGCGGCGAGCTCGACGAACGTGGTGACCACCACCCGCGCCAGCGAGCCCGCCACCGCGGTCGCGCCCACCCCCAGGGTCAGCGCGGCCACCGGGGCGGGTGCTCCCCGGAGGGTGTCGGGCAGCCACTGGTGGAAGGGCACGGCGCCCAGCTTGGTGAGCAGCGCGCACACCACCAGACCCATGCCCAGCGCCGCCGCCGGGGAGCCGTGGCGGACGTTGCTGGCCACGTCGACGAGCACCGTGCTGCCGCCGGCGCCGTAGAGCAGCGCGAACCCGTAGAGGAGGATGGCGCTGGCGGCGGCACCGATCACCAGCTGCTTGACCGCCGCCTCGCTGCCGCGGCGGTCGGTCTTGACCATCGCCACCAGCAGGGCGAGGCAGACCGAGAGCAGCTCCAGCGCCACCCAGAGCGCCGCCATCTCGCGCGCCGCGACCAGCAGCGAGCCGCCCAGCACCGCGAGCAGGACGAGCGCGTGGTACTCGGCGACGTGGGTGGCGATGCGCGGGAGCAGCGGCCCCGAGGTGGCCACGGCGAGCAGCGCCAGCACGCACATCACCGGCACCAGGAAGGTGGTGTAGCGGTCCACCACCAGCCCGTCGGAGTAGGCGCGGTAGCCGGCGTCGGGCATCCCCACGAGGAAGAGGAGCTGGACCCCACCGGCCGCGAGCAGCACCACGATGGTGAGCAGCTGCACCGGCCGGGGCCGGGCCGCCCGGCCCAGCGCCAGGCTGCCGAGCAGCAGGGCGCCGAGCAGCAGGATGCCCTCGGGGACGAGGTCGACGGCGAGGCGCAGCGACGATCCGTGCACCGTCAGCCTCCGGTGAAGCGTGCGACGACCGACTGCACGCCGTTGTTGATCACGGGGAGGACGCGGCCGGGCAGCAGGCCGAGGATGACCACCGCGATGGCCAGCGGCAGGAGGTAGGCCAGCTCCAGGGTGGTCGCGTCCCTGAGCCGGGCGAACGCCTCGCGGCTGGGGCCGAAGAACACCCGCTGCATCGTCCAGAGCACGTAGCCGGTGGTGATCAGCGTCCCCGCCATCACGATGACGGTGGCCGCCCGGTGCACCGGGAAGCTGCCGGTGAAGATCATGAGCTCGGCGACGAAGCAGGCGAGGAACGGCAGACCGATCACCGCCAGGCCCCCGAGCACCCAGAGGGCGGCGAGCTTGGGCATCTGCCAGGCGAGCCCTCCCATGCGGGCGATGCTCCGGGTGCGGGTGCGGTCCTGCACCGCTCCGGCGAGCAGCAGCAGCAGCGCGCCGGCGAGCCCGTCGGCGACGAGCATGAGGACGGCGCCGTTGAGGGCGATCGCCGAGGCGCTGGCGATGGCGAGGAGCACCATGCCCATCTGTCCCACCGCCCCGTAGGCGAGCAGCCGCCGGAGGTCGTCCTGGCCGAGGGCGGCGACGGCGCCCCAGAGGGCGGTGATCACCGCCACCACCACCATCACCAGTCCGAAGCGGTGGGAGGCGTCGGGGAAGGCGGTGAGGGTGACCCGCATCAGGCCGTATGCGCCGAGGGTCATCACCGTGCCCCGCAGCAGCACCGCCACCGGGGTGGTGGCCTCGGCCAGGGCGTCGCGAGCCCAGGTGTGGACGGGCACCACCGGCAGGGTCAGGGCGAAGCCCACGAAGCTGAGCCAGAAGCCGAGGGAGCCGATGCCCCTGCTCAGCGACACGGCGTTGTCACGGACGAAGTCGAAGGTCGGCGGGCTGGCGTTCACCTTGACGGCGAGCAGCAGCGCGGTGGCCGCCAGCAGCGCCATCCCCACGCTGGCAAACCCGAGCTGGCGCCAGGCGGCGCGCATCCGCTGCGCGCCGCCGCCCATGGCGACGAGCAGGAAGGCCGGGAGGACCTGCATCCCCCAGAAGAGCAGCAGCACGAGGTAGTCCATCGAGCAGAGCACGCCGTTGACCCCGGTCTCCATCAGCAGCATCAGGATCAGGTAGAGACGGAGCTGGGCGACCACCCGCCAGGAGGCGATCATCGCGATCACGAAGAGCAGGGTGCTGAGCAGCAGCAGGGGCAGCGAGATGCCGTCCACACCCAGGTGGTAGTTGCTCACCAGCGGCAGCGCGGTCAGCCACGGGCGCTGCTCCTCGAACGAGGTGGTGCCGCCGATGAAGTCCTGACCGATCTGGTAGTTGAGGCCGAAGGTGGCCAGAAGCAGGGGGATCGCGGCGCCGGCCAGGGCGACGAGCCGGAGGCGGCCGCGCTGCTCGTCGGTGCGGTCGGGCAGCACCACGAGGATGAGCATGGTGGCCGCCGTGGTCCAGATCAGCGCGCTGAGCAGGACGGTGGGGAAGTCGCCGGCCGTGCTGGTGCCGGTGCCGGCGCCGGTGCCGGTGCCGGTCGCCCCGGGGGCACCCGCGGCGGCGAGGAGCAGGTGGAGGGCGCTCATCGGGACGCCCCCACACCGGGGAGGTGCCCGGTGGCGGCGAGGGTCACCCCGAGGGCGAGCAGCGCGGTGGCGGCGACGGCGGTCAGCAGGTAGCTGCTGAGCCTGCCGGTCTGCAGCCGGCGCGCCCCGGTGGCGGCCACCTCCAGCCCGTCGGCGACGGCATCGGTGAGGGGGTCGACGACGCTGCGCTCCAGCAGCGTCGGAAGCGTCACCGGACGGGTGATCAGCAGCTCGGTGGCCCGCGCCCGCAGCGGCTCGAGGGCGGCGGTCGCGGCGCCCAGCGGCACCGCGG
>JAQBPI010000157.1 GCA_028287605.1 Chloroflexota bacterium | reverse complement strand
CGCTGCGCCACCACGCCCTCCTCGCCCTGCTCGCGGCGTGCCTCCTCGGCGTGGTGGCGATGCGCCGCAGCGGCGTGCGCCTCGCCCTGGTGGCGGCACGCTCCTCCGAGGCCGCCGCGGCCGCCCGTGGCGTCGACGTCGCCGGGGCGCGGCGCACCGCCTGGGTGACCGCCTGCCTGCTCGCCGGGGTCGCGGGATGCGCCCTCGCCCTGGTCGAGGGAGGGGCCGCCCCCGCCCTCCTCCACCCGCTCGACTCGCTGCGGCTGGTGGGCCTGGTGATGGTCCTCGGCCGCACCCGCATCGTCGCCGCGCTGGTCGCGGGCGGGGTCTGCGGTCTCGCCGCCGCGCCCCCCCTGACCGCCGGCGCGCTCTCGGGGGGTGAACCCACCTGGCTCGACCTCGCGGTTGGGACGTCCGTGGTGGTCGGCCTGATCGGCCGCGAGATGTGGCGCCGTGATCACAAAACCCTTCGTGCCCTGGTTGGGCCCGCCGCCGCACGGGCGGTGGATCCAGTGAGCCCGTCCCGGAAGCCCGGTACCTGGTTCGGAGCGATGTCCGGTGACGCTGAGTGAGACGCTCCATACGCTGGTCCCCATGCGTCTGACGGAGTTTCCTGTGTCCGCGCGTGACGAGTGCAGCCCTCGTCGCGGGTGGTCTGGGTATCGCTTCCCCGGCGTCGCGGGCCGCGCCTGCCCGCCAGGCGGATGTGATGGACGAGTAGCCAAGGAGGTGCCCATAAGCCGAGCCTGAACGTGGCAATTGGGTGTGTGAGATCGATGGCGGGCAAGGGGAACCCCTGCTCGCACTCCAAGAGGTATTCACCGTATGGCTGCAGGTACAACAACCGGGAGACGAGGGAGACGTCTCAGGCGTCTGCTCCCGATGCTGTTGGTTCCCGCGCTGCTCGGGGCCGTCGCCCTCGGCGGGACGCGCATCTCCTCGAACAAGCCGGTGTCGGCGGCGGGCGAGCTGCCGCTGGTCCCCCCGATCTTCCACCTCAACGACGGACCGACGTGGTTCGACACCGGCGTTGACGTCTCCGGCACCCACTCCCTGGCGGTGGCCACCACGGGGAGCACGGTCAAGTTCATCGTGGGAGCTCCGGACACCCTCAGTGACCACGATCCCGACAGCGTGATCTGGCCGACCGGCGCCGCCGGCATGCCCTTCCACAATGACGGCGGATTCATCGGGGAGAAGTCGATCACCCTGACCACCCCCGGTCTGTATGCATTCCAGTGCACCATTCACCCCTACATGCTCGGCGCGGTGCTCGTCGTGGATCCCGCGGCCGTCGCCGACGGGACCCTGGTGCCGGACTTCGGCAAGATGCTGAGCGTCCGCGGCGTCGACAAGCCGCTGCCCTCGGCGTCGGACTACATCTACCGTCTGGTCCGCACCTTCTTCATCATCACCAATGCCGAGAACTGGAAGCGGTACTACCCGGACAAGGCCGGGTCGTGGATGCCGCGCTACGCGCCGGTTCCGATCATCGTCCACGACGCGAGCGGGACGCCCAACGTGATCCCCAACCTCGAATCGTTCTTCCATCAGTACTTCCATGAGCCCATCGCGATCCCCGCGATCACGGATGCCATGCATCCCAAGATCCCGGGGGTGGGTGAGGTCATGCAGTCGACCCAGATGGAGGAGCTGAACGAGAAGGCCTATCCGGGAACGGTGTCCTTCATCGACACCAACACCTGGCAGATGGCCCGCAAGTTCGGGCTCCCCAGCATCAACAACGGCGGCGGCCTGGACAACCCCCACAACCAGTGGGTCAGCCGCGACGAGAACACGGTCTACGCCGATGAGTGGTTCTCCAACAAGACCACGGCGTTCGACCGCTTCACCGGCCAGTTCCTCCGCCAGACGGTGGTGGGCCTCTCGCCCGCCCACGTCATGACCCGCAGCCAGACCGACGAGCTGATCGTCGGCATCAACGGCGAGAACCAGCTGACCGAGGTCGCCCCCGGCGACAACGGCGTGATCAAGAAGTTCTCCGCCGTCCTCCCCGGTGAGGGCATCGCCCACCCGCACGCCCACTGGCTCAGCGCCGATGGGAACACGGCGGTGGCCCCCAACGCGAACTTCGACAGCGCGTCGCTGTTCAACCTGAACGCCTCCGATCCCAACCTGTCGATCACCAAGCGCGCGTTCGTGGGCAGCATCCCGATCGCGACGGCGATGAGCTCCAACGCCGACCGGGCCTACTCGGCCGGCCTGATGAGCGCCAACATCGTGTGCATCTCGACCGCGGGACCCGCGTGCCACAGCGGCGGCGGCCTGGTCGACACCAAGAACATCTCGCTCACCAAGGGCTATGACTTCGTGACCGGGTCGCAGACCAGCGCCGGTTCGGGTCTGCCCATCCAGTTCCCGCCGCTCAGCTCCGACGCGGGGCCGGCGGCGCCGGGCATCCTGCCCATCCAGAACGCGGTCAGCCCTGACAACAAGGTCATGGTCGTGGCCAACGCGGTCTCGGGCAACATGGATGTCATCGACGTCTCCAAGGACGAGGTCATCAAGGTCCTGCCCTGCGATCCCGGCTGCCACGGTGTGAACTGGGGCGCCAAGAAGGGCGGCGGCTACTACGCCTACGTCACCAGCAAGTTCGCCAACGTCACCTCGGTCGTCGATCCCGATCCCGCCGGGGATGGCGACATCTCCAAGACCGCGGTGGTCGGCAAGTTCCTCACGGACGCCGGCCCCGGAACCAAGACCGATGTGACTCCGAAGAAGCTCCAGGGCCTCACCGGCCAGTACACCCTGGAGGGCATGGGTGGCCAGGGCGTCCTCGCCCTGCCGATCGTCTACAACGGCTGGGTCCAGAAGCTCCCCGACGGGCTGAAGGCCGGCCTCACCTGCCAGCAGAAGGATCCTCTGAACCCCAGAGCCTGCGGCTGACAGCATCGGACAACTGATCGCCGGGTGCCCGTCCCCGCCGGGACGGGCACCCAAAACCCCGCCGGGAAGGCTTCCGCACCACGTCGCGGTGCGGGAGCCTTCGGGCGGTGAGAGAACCAGCGAGGACGGACAGCGAGGAAGAAGATGAGAAGAAACCTGAACACCGTGGACGCGACCCGCCGCCACCCCGGCCGGCGTGCCGCCGTCGGCCTGATGCTGATCGGCCTCCTGGCGGTCGCCGCCGTCCTGCGGCTGGCCCCGAGCCCCGTGCGCGCAGCGACGGCGGCGGTGACCATCAAGGACTTCAGCTTCAAGCCGACGGAGACCAAGGTCAAGGCCGGTGACACGGTCACCTGGACGAACCGGGAGAGCAGCAGCCAGACCCACACCGTCATCCAGGACGACGGCGCGTGGAGCTCCGACGGCGGCAAGGCCAACGATCCCAATGCCGAGATCAAGCCCGGCTCGTCGTTCACCCACACCTTCGACAAGGACAACGTCACCTACGGCTATCACTGCCGGCTGCACACCTACATGACCGGCAAGGTGACCGTGGGCAACGGCTCGCCCGCAGGCGCCGCGCCGCCCCCGCCGGCGACCGAGGAGCCCGCGCCGACCCCGACCCCGAACTCGGGTCCCCTGCCGCCGCTGCCCAAGCTGCCCCTGCCCCCGCCGCTGGGCCAGCAGCCGGCGACCGGCCGGACGTCCTCCACGGGCGACGTGGCGCTGCCCGTCCGCGCCGGCCGC
>JAQBPI010000151.1 GCA_028287605.1 Chloroflexota bacterium | reverse complement strand
CGGCGCCCGCCGCCAGGGGCGCAGCGTCATCCCGGCGACGTCACCGATGAGCACGGATGGCCCCGGCGATCTCAGCCGCAGCCGTTGACGCCGAGCCTGGCGCCCAGGGTGTCGCGGTCGGAGGCCGCCTGCGGGGCGGTCTCGAAGGCGGCGGTGGTGAAGGCCTGGGTGTCGGCCCTGCGGGCGGCGTCCCCGGCCCCGGCGAGGTCGGAGATGAAGATGTCGAGGGCGGCGAGCCACTGTTGCGCCAGGTCGCGCTGGTCGTCGGGGACGGGCACCGCGTGGAGCCGCGACGAGGCCGTGCGCAGGATGGCGACGTTGCGGTCGAGGAAGGCGGCGGCGGCGGCGAGGTCCTGCGGCCGCGGGCGTGCCGCCGGGTCGCTGAAGCTCCGCGGCAACGGCCCCGACGCCTGCAGGTCGTTGGCGAGCTGGGTGCAGATGCCCTTGACGGCGCTGGCATAGTCGGCGCCGGTGCCGGGAGGCTGGCCGCCGCCGCACGCGGCCAGCATCACCGCAACCCCCGCGATCACAGCCCACCTCACGCCGGTCGCTGCTCCACTGCGCCACCGCCAGTCCGGGGCAGTGTACGCGCTCGCCGGTGCCGCCTCCCAGGGGCGCTGCGGGCTGTCCAAGCCGCGGCCCACCCCCATAGGGCGCTGCGTCGCATGGCTTCGCCCCGGGCCGCGCCTAGGATCACAGCCATGGAGCCGCATCTCGAGGGGCGCGTCGTCGCGCTGATGCAGACGCGCCACGCCGCCGAGCTGGCGGCCCTGGTCGAGCGCCACGGCGGCGTGCCCGTCGCCGCCCCCTGCCTGCGCGAGGCGGCGGTCGAGGACGCGGCCCCGCTGGACGCGGCCCTCCACGAGCTGGCCGGGGCGCCGCTCGACCTGGCGATCTTCCAGACCGGGGTGGGCACCGACCGGCTGCTCGCCGCCGCCGCCGCCGCCGGCATCGAGGAGGCCGTGCTCGGCCGCCTCGCCGGCGCCGTGGTGCTGGCCCGCGGCCCCAAGCCGCTGACGGTGCTGTTGCGGCACCGCATCCGCGTCGACCGCCGCACCCCCGAGCCCCACACCACCGCCGAGGTCGTCGACCTGGTCGAGGCCGACCTGGGCGGGCGGCGGGTGATGCTCCAGCACTACGGCTCGCCCAACGTCGACCTGGCGGCGCTGCTCCGCGCGCGCGGCGCCGACCTGGTGGAGATCAGCACCTACCACTGGCGCCTGCCCCACGACACCGGGCCGATCCGCAGCTTCCTGGTGCGCCTCGAGGCCGGCGAGCTCGACCTCACCGTGTTCACCAGCGCCTCGCAGGTCGACAACCTCTTCCACGTCGCCGAGGTGGAGGGCGTCGACGACCGGCTCGCGGGCTGGCTGGCGGCGAACACCGAGGTGGCCGCGGTGGGACCGGTGTGCGCCGCCGCGCTGCGCGCCCGCGGTGTTCCGGTGCGCATCGAGCCGGCGCGTCCCAAGATGGTGCCGCTGGTGCGCGCGCTCTGCGAGCATGTCGCCGCCGCCCGCGCCGCGGGGCCCCGCTAGGCGCGACGCGGAGCAGCCCCGCCGCGGCGTCTGCGTCTGTCTCGATGCTCCAGGTGCGGAGGCCTCGGCTCAGACCCGGCAGCCGAGGATGTAGAGGACCAGCCCCAGGGCGGCGCCGATGCCCGCGGAGGTCCACATCGGCATCTTGGTCATCACCACCCCGGCCAGCCCCCCGGCGAGGCCGGCCGCCACCGTCTCGGTGGTGAGGTTGATCTGCGCGGTCTGGATCGCCGCGAGGGTGAGAGACATGTGGGCGCTGGCTCCCAGGCGTGGACGTGGAGTGGAGAGCAGTCGTCCTGCGCATGATTGCACGAGCACCCGGGGGTGACAACTCCGGGGAGCGCGCGCGCTGCCTCCGTGGTCCCTCGACCCGGGTCAGCGGGTCCCGCCGCGGAAGCAGTCGGAGCAGTACACGGGACGGTCGCCGCGCGGCAGGAACGGCACCTTGGCGATGCCTCCGCAGCCCGCGCACACCACCTCGTGCATCTCGCGCGCCGGGGGGCGGAAGGCGCCGCCACCGCCGCCGCCTCCACCGCGGCTCATGCCGCCTCCCGCCGAGCCCGAGGCGGCCTTCCGCGCGGCCCGGCAGTCGGGGCAGCGGGAGGGGGGATTGGTGAGACCGCGGGAGGCGTAGAACTCCTGCTCGCCCGCAGTCCACACGAAGTCGACACCGCACTCGCGGCACTTGAGCGTCTGATCGACCGACACGCGCCAAGACCTCCATCCGGCGCGTCACAGGCCGCCGGGACCGAACTGATGCCCGGGACGGTATCACCCCTCAGGGGGCGGTGGCGATGTCCGCCCAGCCGGTCTGTGGCCCCGGCGTCCGAGCGGGCTATGCTGGGTTTTGGGGTGCCGGTACGAGAGCGCTCGGGGGAGACGATGACGCGGACATCACGGGCGCTGCTGGCGGTGGTGGCGGCCCTGCTCAGCCTGCCGGGCTGCGGTTCGGCACCCGCGGCGAGCCCTTCGCCGAAGCTCCCGCCGGCGGCCTCCGCCGACCGGCTGTACGCCGACTACCTGGCGGCGCTCCGGGCGGCGCGCAGCGAGCACTACGCGGGCACGGTCGCGTTCAGCGACGGCACGTCGGTGAGCCTCGACGTCACCGCCACGCAGACCACGGCGCACCTGCTCGCCCGCTCCCAGGGCATCAGCGTCGAGGAGATCGTCGCCGGTGGCCGCGCCTTCCAGCGCGGCGGCTCCCACGGGCCCGACTGGGTGGTGCTTCCTCCGGAGGAGGCGCGCGGCGCCGCCGCCCTCACCATGGAGCGCGAGGCGGAGTGCGCCGCCCGCGAGCACGGGACGCTGCACCTGGGGCCGCGGACCCGGATCGGCGGCCGCCTCGTGGCCACCCTCGTGGACGACGGTCGCGGCGCCGGTGCGGCGCCGCAGAGCAGCTACCTGACCCTCGACGCGCCCGTCCGCCTGGTGCGGGTGGTGCAGACCGGTCCGCAGAGCGACGGCGGCAGCGCCGACTGCGGCCACCAGCCCGGCCCCGTGGCGATCTCGGCGCAGGTGGACTACGACCGCTTCGACACCCCGGTGAGGATCACCCCGCCGCCGAACCCCACCGACCCCAACGCCCAGACGGCCTGACCGTCCAGCTCAGACCCCGTCGCCGGTGCCGTGGGCGGCCGGCGGCGCCAGCCGCGCCATCCCGCCGGCGACCGGGTCGATGCGCAGGTCGCCGACTGTCTACCGCTTCGCCCAGTAGGCGAGGGTGGACTGCTCCTCCTCCTTCTGCGCCTGCGCGAGCCAGGCGCGCCACTCCCGCTCGAAGCCCGCGGGTGGCACGAAGAGCGCAGCCCACTTCCACTCGGCGGGAAGGCCGCCGGCGTGTGCAGCGAGACCGCTGGTCGAGGGGGTGGGGTTGAAGCCCGATGCCATGATCGTGTCCTTGTCTGTGAGTGCCGCCCGGGGTGGCGGATGGCGCCAGTGTTCCCGCACCCGCCACCGTCAAACCCGTGAGCTCCACCCCCGCGACCGGCACCCCGGCGGCACCCGCGACCTGCTCCGCCCTACATGACCCGCAGCGCGGCGCCGGTGTCGCGCTCGCGCCGGGCGAGGGCGTTCAGCACCGCGGTGTCGCCGTGGCGCAGCCGGGCGACCTCCACCAGGGTGCCGATCGCCGCCGCCCGGGCCGCCTCGGGCAGCTCCGGGGTGGGCACCCCGACGCTGACGCAGAGGTCGTCGACGTGCAGGGCGAGCTCGACGAGACGGGTCAGCAGGTACTCGTCGAGGCGGATGACCACCCCCCGGTACACGCTCACCAGCCGCCCGGCGGGCTCGCGCGCGAGGCGCTCGCGCAGCCGCCCGCAGGCCTGGGCCGCCGCCGCCGCCACCCGCTCCGGACCCTCCGCCGCCTGCTCCTCGCCGCGCTCGCGGATGGCGGTGTGGATCGGGGAGGCGATGTCCTCCGCCTCGGGGAGGGCGAGCACCGCGCATGCGACCACGGCGGTGTCGAGAAAGGCGGCGCGCACCTCCGGCGACGTGAGCGCGGGCATCGGCGGTCCTCCTCCGTGCGCCCCGGGCGGGGGGCGGGCGGATATCGTAGGGAGGCCATGAGCGTCACCGACCGCCTGCTCCACAACAACCGCGCGTACGCGGGGGGCTTCGCGAGCCGCCCCCCCGCCAGCGCCGAGCGGAAGGTCGCGGTGGTCGCCTGCATGGACGCCCGGATGGACGTCTACGCCATCCTCGGGCTCCGGG
>JAQBPI010000138.1 GCA_028287605.1 Chloroflexota bacterium | reverse complement strand
CGCGACGATCCCGCTGCACGGCTGGCCGAGCTCCGCCGCGCCCGCGGCCGGCTCTATGCCGCCGCCCCGCTGCGCGTCGACAGCGCCGACGGCGACGTCGAGGAGGTCTGCGACCGGGTCGCCGACGCGGTCGCCGGCAACCGGCTGGAGGCGCCTCTCGCAGGCGCCGGCGAGGAGCCGTCGGTCAGCCTGGGCGACCGCAGCTACCGCATCGCCGTCGGCGCCGGGGTGGTCGACGGCCTCCCCGCCCACCTGCCCGAGGGCGCCACCCGGGTCGTTGTGGTGGCCGACCGGGCGGTTCTCGGCCTCGCCCGCCGGGCGCTCGCCGCCTGCGAAGCGACCGGGCGCGAGGCCGCGCTGATCACCCTGCGCGGCGGTGAGCAGGTGAAGACCTGGAGCCGCGCGGGATGGCTGGTGGAGCGGCTGGCGCAGCTGCGCCTGGGCCGCGGCGACTGCCTGGTGGTGGTCGGCGGCGGCACCGTCGGCGATCTCGCAGGGTTCGCCGCCGCCGCCTACTCGCGGGGCATCGCCTACGTCGCCGTGCCCACCACCCTGCTCGCAATGGTCGACAGCGGCATCGGCGGCAAGACCGGCGTCAACCTCAGCACCGGCAAGAACCTCGCCGGCGCCTTCTGGCAGCCGAGCGCGGTGCTCTGCGACCTCGACGCCCTGGCCACGCTCCCGGATCGCGCCTACCGCGCCGCGTTCTCCGAGATCATCAAGTACCCGATGGCCGTGGACGGCACCCTCGCGGCCAGCGTCGACGCGCGCCTCGAGGCCCTGCTCGGCCGCGACCTCGACGCCCTCGCCGAGGTGGTGCGCCACTGCTGCCGTGCCAAGGCCGAGGTGGTGAGCGCCGACGAGCGCGAGTCGGGCAGGCGCGCCGTGCTGAACTACGGGCACACCGTCGGGCACGCTCTCGAGGCGGTGACCGGCTACGAGACCATGCTCCACGGCGAGGCGGTGGCGGCGGGGATGCGCGTCGCCGGGCGGCTCAGCCGGAGCCTGCTCGGCCTGCCGGACGCCGACCTCGCCTGGCAGGACGAGCTGCTGGAGCGTTCCGGCCTCGGCGCCCTGCCTCCCGCGGTCGACGTCGACGCGGTGGTGGCCGCCACCCGCGGCGACAAGAAGGCGCGCGGCGGGGCGGTGCGCTGGGTGCTGGTGGAGCGGCGCGGGCTGGCCACCCCCGGCCACCTCGTTCCCGAGGAGGCGGTGCGCGACACCCTGCACGCCGCGATCGCCGGATGACCCGGATCCTCGTGCTCAACGGGCCCAACCTCGGCAGCCTCGGCCGCCGCGACCCACACCTCTACGGGTCGGCGACGCTCGCCGACATCGAGGCCTGTCTGCGCCGCCGCGCCGGCGAGCTCGGCGTCGAGCTGCGCTGCGAGCAGAGCAACCACGAGGGGGTGCTCATCGACCTGCTCGAGGACGAGCGGGAGGCGTCCCAGGGCTGCATCATCAACCCGGGAGGGCTCAGCCACGTCAGCATCGCCCTCGCCGACGCGCTGCGGACCTACGCCCGCCCGGTCATCGAGGTCCACCTCTCCAACATCCACGCTCGCGAGCCCTATCGCCACACCTCACTGACCGCCGAGGCGGCGCGGGGGGTGATCGCCGGCCTGGGAGCCGACGGCTACCGGCTCGCCCTGGAGGCGCTGACCCGCCTGCTGACCCAGCCCACCATCGCCGAGAACCAGGGGGGAGGCAGGGGGGAGGCCCCCCGCACCATGGGCGCGTCAGCGCCCGAGAACGAGGAGGCGCATCGATGATCGAAGCCGGAGACCTGCGTCCCGGGAACACCGTGGAGAAGTCGGGCGAGCTGCTGCAGGTGCTCGACTTCCACCACGTGAAGATGGGGCGCGGCACCGCGATCGTGCGCGCCAAGTTCAAGAACGTGAACACCGGGGCGGTCACCGAGGAGACGTTCCGCCCCGAGGAGCGCTTCACCCGGGCGCGCATCGAGCGGACCGACGCGCAGTACCTCTACAAGGACGGCGACAGCTACGTCGTCATGGACAGCACGACCTACGACCAGTTCCCGGTCGGCGAGGAGCTGCTCGGCGACGCCACCAAGTGGCTGAAGGAGAACGACTCGCTCTTCCTGCTCCAGTACGACGGCAGGATCCTGGGTGTGGAGCTGCCCATCGCCGTGGAGCTCGAGGTGACCTACACCGAGCCCGGCTTCAAGGGAGATACGGCCACCGGTGGCAGCAAGCCGGCGACCCTCGAGACCGGGGCGGTGGTCGACGTCCCCCTCTTCGTCACCCAGGGCGAGCGCATCCGCGTCGACACCCGCAACGGCAAGTACATGGAGCGGGTGACATGAGCCTGGAAGGCGACCGCCTGGAGCTGGTGCACGGCACCGGCGGACGCGAGCGGCTGGGCACGGTGCGGGTCGCCAACGAGGTGGTCGCCCGGATCAGCGCGCTCGCCGCGCTCGAGGTCGACGGTGTTCACGCCATGTACCAGACCGGTGGCGGCAGCCAGCAGCTCGACCGCATCCTCCGCCGGCCCGCCGCCCACCGGGGTGTGCGGGTGGAGCTGCTCGACGACGACCGGCTGCGCCTCGACCTCTACGTGGTGATGGAGGCGGGCACCCACCTGCCGGTGATGGGCGCCACCGTGCAGCGGCGCGTCGCCGACGCCATCGACCGCATGCTCGGCCTGGCGATCGCGGAGGTCAACGTGTTCGTCAGCGAGGTGATCTTCTCGTGAGTCGCGGCGCCGGCCGACGCCACCGTGGACGCCGGCTGGCGCTCAGGGTGCTCTTCGAGCTGGAGGGCACCACCCGGGACGCCGTCGAGGCGCTGCGCTACCAGGCCCGGGACGAGGCGGCCCCCGCCGACGTCGTCGCCTACGCCGAGGAGCTGGTCTACGGCACCCTGCGCAACCTCGAGGGGATCGACGACGCCATCAGCGCCGCGAGCCTGAACTGGCGCCTCGAGGACATCGGCAAGGTGGAGCGCGCGGTGCTCCGGCTGGGCGCCTTCGAACTCCTCTACGAGAGCGGCGTGCCCAAGGCGGTGGCGATCGACGAGTGCATCGAGCTCGGCCGGACCTACGCCGGCGACGAGTCGGCGCCCTTCGTCAACGGCGTGCTCGGACGCATCGCGGGCGGGTCGGAATGAGCCTGCGCATCGGTGTGGGCCGGGTGGGCGATGGGGGCTCCACCGCCGCGGCGAGGGGGGGAACGTCCCCATGAGCGGATGAGCGGCGGCGCCCCGGTGGCGCTCACCGTCTCGGAGCTCACCGCGGTGGTCCGCGGCGCGGTGGCCGCCGAGGCGCGGCTCGAGGACGTGCTCGTCGAGGGCGAGGTCAGCAACCTGCGGATGCCGCCCTCGGGCCACCTCTACTTCACCCTGCGCGACTCCCAGTCGAGCGTGCGCTGCGTCTGCTGGCGCAGCAGCGTGCTCCGCATCCCCTTCCACCCCGAGAACGGCCTCACCGTGGTCGCCCACGGGCGCGTCGACGTCTACGAGTCCGAGGGCGCGTACCAGCTCTACGTCGACCGCCTCGACCCCGCCGGGATCGGCGCTCTCGCTCTCGCCGTCGAGCAGACGGCACGGCGGCTGCGCGCCGCGGGGCTCTTCGACGACGCCCTGAAGCGGCCGCTGCCGCCCCTGCCGAGGAGGGTCGCGGTGGTCACCTCGCCGACCGGGGCGGCGGTGCGTGACGTGCTCACCGTGCTGCGCCGGCGGGCGCCCCAGGTGGGGGTGCTGGTGGTGCCCACCGCGGTGCAGGGGGAGGGCGCGGACATCGCCATCGCCGTTGCCCTGGAGCAGGCGGGACGCGCCCGCGGCGTCGACGTGGTGCTGCTGGTGCGCGGCGGCGGCTCCTACGAGGACCTCTTCTCCTTCCAGAGCGAACCCGTGGTGCGGGCCATCCGTGCCTGCCCGCGGCCGGTGGTCACCGGCGTCGGCCACGAGACCGACACCACCCTCGCCGACCACGCCGCCGACCGCCGTGCCCCCACCCCCTCGGCGGCCGCCGAGCTCGCCGTCCCCGACACCGGGGCGCTGGTCGAGGAACTCGACGCCCGGCGCCTGCGGCTGCGCCGCGGGCTGCGCCAGGAGATGGCCGCCAAGCGCTCGGCCCTCGACCGTGCCCTCGAGCGGCTGGAGCGGGTCTCGCCGTCGGAGCGCCTGCCCCAGCTCCGCCAGGCGCTCGACGGCCGCGG
>JAQBPI010000135.1 GCA_028287605.1 Chloroflexota bacterium | reverse complement strand
GCGCACTCCATCCCCGCGGGGCCGCCCCCCACCACCAGCACCCGGCGGGGGCGCGCCGCCCGGCCGAGCAGCGCCGGGGCCAGGGTCTGCTCGTGGCCGGTGGCGGGGTTCTCGATGCAGCCGAGGTCGAGGTTGAGCCCCTCGCGGCCGATGCACTCCTGGTTGCAGGAGATGCAGAGCCGGATCTCCTCCACCCGTCCCTGGCGCGCCTTCAGCGCGGTGGCGGGGTCGGCGATCTGCTGGCGCACCATCCCGACCAGGTCGCAGGCGCCGGCGGCGAGCGCCTGCTCGGCCTGCACCGGGTCCTTGATCCGCCCCACCCCGATCACCGGCAGGTCGGTGACCTCGCGCAGCGCCGCCGAGGCGAAGAGCTGGTAGCCGGGGGGCACGTGCATCGACCCCTCCACCATGTAGAGGGACTGGGTGGCGGTGCCGATCGAGGTGTTGAGGTAGTCGACCAGGCCGCCGGCGTCGAGCAGCCGGGCGGTCTCGAGCGCGTGGGTGAGGGTCATGCCCCCGTCGACGAACTCGTCGGCGGGGATGCGAACCCCCACCGTCCAGTCCCGGCCCACCACCGCGCGGATCGCCTCGAGGACCTCGCGGACCAGCCGGGCCCGCCGCTCGGTGGTGCCCCCGTAGGCGTCCTCGCGGCGGTTGGATGCGGGTGAGAGGAACTGGCGGAGCAGCGAGCTGTGCGAGGCCTGGAGCTCGACCCCGTCGAAGCCACCCTCGCGGCAGTGCACCGCCACCCGGGCGTAGCTGCGCACCACCTCGTCGATCTCCGCCTGCCCCATCTCCATCGGCACCTCGCGGAAGAGCGGGTCGGCGATCGGCGAGGGCGCCCAGAGGGGCAGCCGGGTGTAGGTCGAGGCCGCCTGGCCGCCGTTGTGGTTGATCTGGGCGAGCACCGGGACGCCGTGGCGGTGGACGGCGCCGGTCAGCCGCCGGTAGCCGTCGACGACGCGCTCGTCGAAGGCCCTGATCAGCCGTTCGTAGGCGTGGTCGGTGGGGTGCACCGACTGCTCCTCGGTGATGATCAGGCCGGCCCCGCCGGCGGCCCGCTCCTCGTAGTACGCGATCAGCCGCGGGCCCACCCGGTTGGCCTCGGCGAGGTTGGTCAGGTGGGCGCTGAAGACGATGCGGTTGGGCACCACGGTCGAGCCGAGGCGCAGCGGCGAGAAGAGGTACGGGAACTGGGGATGCCGGATGCCTCGTCCTCCGCCCTGACCGCCGCCGCCGCCGCGGCGAGGACTATGCGCTCCCGGCGGGGTTCCACGCCCAGGCGGGCCGCCCCCGGAGCTCCACCGCCCGCTCCCCCCGGGGCGGCGACGAATCGAAGCCCAGCACCGCGGTGAGCGCCGCCGCCTCCGAGGCGGAGCTGCCGGCGGCGACCAGCTGCTCGCGGAGCTCGGCGGCCTCGTCCGGGCTGCACCCCGAGCGCATCAGCGCCGGCCAGGCACCTCCGACCAGCGCCTCGCGGTCGCCCAGCTCGCGCACCACCGCCGCCACGGTACCGGCGCCGAGCTCGCGCACCGCGCTCAGCCGGCGGGCGCCGCGGACCAGCTCGTATCCCCCCTCGGACCGCGGCCGCACCAGCAGCGGGCGGATCAGCCCCATCGCGGCGATGCTGTGACGCAGCGCGGCGTAGCCGCGGTCGTCGACGTCGACGGTCCCGCGCCAGCGGCGCTCGTGGACGGCGCCGACCTCCACCTCCTCGACCCTCTCCGTGGACCGGCCCTCATCAGCCACCCGGCGCCCTCCCTTCACACACCCTTCACCACCTCGTCCATCATCGCCCCCCCGATCGCGGAAATCCATGACCTGGACTGCAGTAACCCACTGATTCCACAGGTTTTTCCACTCGTCCCCAGGCCGGGCACCCAACGCTCCTGGGCAGCATGCGGAGCACCCGCCCTGCGCAGGGGCCGGCGGCGCCCCGGGCAGAAGGATGGCAGACCTCGTGCTCCGGCTTCGGGGGGCGCCCGCGACCGCCCTGCGCAGCGTGGGCAGCACCGTGCTCGGGATATCAAGCGCCATGCCCGGGGGAGGATCAGACCGCCCGGCCCACCCGGTTGCCCTCGAGCACGGCCTGGAGGACGCGGCGGGGGGCGAGGCAGTCGCCGGCGCGGTGGACCTCGGCGACCCGGCCGGCGAGCCCCCGGTGGAGACGGTCGTCGGCGAGCTCGTGGTCGGCGTCCACCACCGCGTCGACGCCCTCGAGCCGGCGGGTGCGGTCACCGAAGCGGTGGCGCAGGGTCAGCTCCCCGGGGGCGGCGCCCACCACCACCGACTGGGGGACCAGCTCGATGCCCAGGGCTGCGGCGCGGCGGTACCAGGGGGCGAACTCGCCGGTGGCGCCGAGCCGGCTGGAGACGAAGGCGTCCTCGCTCACCACCACCACCGGCCGGCCGGCGGCGGCCGCGGCCTCGGCGGCGTCGATGGCGGGGTGGCCGCCCTCGCGGTCGACCACCACCACCCGGCCGCTCCCCGGCAGCCTCCCGCGGAGCACGTCGCGCACCCCGACCAGGGCGTCGCCGGCCGCCGCCTCGGGGCCCTCGACGGGGCGCATCCGGCCGCCGGTGGCGAGCACCACCACCTCGGGGCCGGCGTCGAGCACGCACTCGACGGTGGCCTCCACGCCGAGGCGCACCTCGACGCCGAGCTCGCCGAGCCGGGCGGCGAGCCACGCGCCGACCTCCCCCATCGGGGCGCGGAGCGGGGCGGTGGCCACCAGCGCGGGGGTCCCGCCGAGCCGCCCGGAGCGCTCCAGCAGGGTGACCCGGTGGCCGCGCAGC
>JAQBPI010000097.1 GCA_028287605.1 Chloroflexota bacterium | reverse complement strand
CCCTCCACGCCGGCACTCGCCGGCGACGCGCGCTTCGCGCGCTTTTCGTGACGGGTCGTCAGGTAGAGGGACCAGGAGGAACGCTGCGCGTTCCTCTCACCCCACCCCCCGAGCGGCTTCACGGGTGGGGTGCTTGAGGCCCCGCATGGGCATCACGGTCTTCCCGGCGGCGCCTCGCTGCGCCGCCCTCTCCGCGGATCGTGGGGTTTTCCAAGAGCAACGCTCGCGTTGCTCGCGTCGTACCTCGGCGGGTGGCCGCCCCGAATTGCGATCGCGAAGCGAGCGCCGCCGGCGAGTGCCGGCGAGGGGGGGCGGGAGCCGGCATCGGGCGCGCCAGCGCACGATGTCTTGCGGGAGTCGGGGGGAGGCGACGCCTCCCCCCGGTAAAGACCGGCGGCAGAGCGGCCCCCCGCGATCTCGACCGGCGGTAGAGCGGCCGGCCGCGATCTCGACCGGCGGTAGAGCGGCCGGCCGCGAATCTCCACCGGCTGCAGGGAGAGCGTGACCCGCACCCTGCGGGTGCGCTAGAGCGGAAAGGTGACCTTCGCCTCGGTCCCCCGGCCCAGCTGGGAGCGGATCTCCATGTGCCCCTTCTCCAGGTCGGCGCGCTCGCGCATGGAGATGAGGCCCAGGTTGCGGGTGCGGCCCAGGCGCGCCTCGGTGGCGGCGACGTCGAAGCCCTCGCCGTCGTCCTTGACGATGGCCACGACCCGGCGCGGCTGCAGGGTGAGGGTGACCTCGACGGTGCGCGCGCGGGCGTGCTTGCGCACGTTGGTGAGCGCCTCCTGGATGATGCGGAAGAGCACCCCCTCGTAGTTGGAGGGCAGCCGCCGCTCCTCGCCCACCACGTTGAAGCGGGCGGTGATCGCCGTCTTCTCGCCGAACTCGCGGACGAACTTGCGCAGCGTCGGGACCAGGCCGAGGTCGTCGAGGGTCATGGGACGGAGGTCGAAGATCAGCCGCCGGGTCTCCTCGAGGGCGTCGCGCACCCCGGCCTTGAAGTCGGCGAGCTCGCGGACCACGAGCCCGGGGTCGCGGACCAGCAGGCGCTCGAGCACCTCCGCCTGGAGCACGAGGTTGGCGAGCATCTGCGCGGGACCGTCGTGCATGTCCCGGGCGATGCGCATCCGCTCCTCCTCGATGATCTGGAAGACCTGGCGGGAGGCGCTCCGGAACCGGGCGGCCCCGTCGGCGGGGCTGCTCTCCTCGAGGTCGGCGAGCTGGTCGAGGGTGCCCAGGACGCCGCGCACCTCCTCGAGCCGCTGGTTGACGCTGCTCAGCCGGGAGCCGAGCTGGGCGAGCCGCTCCTCGACCATGGCCAGCTCGGCGCGCTGGTCGGCAGCGAAGCGGAAGGCGCTCTCGATGTCGTCGATCTCGAGGCGGGTGATGTTGTTGAGGACGTGGCGGCGGATCACCGCCGCCTCCTCGAGGCGCTCCCGGAGCTGCACGCGGTGCTGCTCAGCCTCCGCAAGGCCACGCTCGCAGTGGGCGGCGACCGCACCCAGATCGGCGATCACCTGTCCGATGAGGTAGCGGGCGTTTCCCAGTGGCGAGGGGCCGACCGGCTCGTCGGCCTGCGCGGCTGTCGCAGGGGAGACCTTCATGCTCGTCGAAGCAGGGTCACAAGGGCATGACGCGCCGAGGGGCGCGGGCGACGCTGCTCATACACTCTAGCTCATGGCTCTCGCAGCGACTCACGTAACCCCCGTCACGATTGCCGCCGTCTTCCGCCTGCCCCTGCGGGCGCGGCTCAGGCAACCACTCTACTGGCAGTGGCTTCGCTTCCTCACCTTCGGCCGCGCCGTGCCGGCCGCCCTCTTCTGCGAGATGGGCTGGATGCAGATCGGGGCGGTCGCGCAGGCGAGCGGTGCCCTCCAGGTGCTGCCCCGCCTGCTCTACCTGCTCTTCTGCTGCATCCCGGTCGGGCTGTACCTCACCCGGCCGATGCCGGTCAACCGCGACGGGCGCCTGGTGGCGCGCGCGGCGGCGTTCAGTGGCACCTGCATGCAGCTCTTCATCGGCGCGTTCGTCCCGCATTACCGCCTTCTCTTCAGCCCCTCCGACTCGCTGCTCCTCATCGCCAGCCTGCTCTCGATCGCCGCCTTCGCGTTCGCGTGCCTCGGCCTCGGCTATCTGCGCCGCAACCTGAGCATCATCCCCGAGGCGCGGACGGTGGTGACCGGCGGACCGTACCGGATCGTACGCCACCCCCTCTACCTCGCGGAGATCGCGGCGGCGCTCGCACTGGTCCTGGCCGCCCCCTATCTGGTCCCGGTGATCGCCCTGTTCGCCTTCATCGTCCTCCAGTGCACCCGGGCCCGCTTCGAGGAGCGGCTGCTGCTCGAGACCCTTCCCGAGTACGCCGGCTACCAGAAGCGCACCCGCGCGCTCGTCCCGTTTGTCTGGTAGGGGCGCCGGGCGGGCGCCTCGCGGACGGGCGAGGGCGCTCGGCACCCCCGGCGGGCTCCTGCTCGCCGCCGCCCTCCTGATCGCGGCGCTGCCGGTGATCGGCCCGGTCCGCGACCCCGACTTCTGGTGGCACCTGCGCACCGGCCAGCTGATCCTCGACCGCCACGGCCTGCTCGGCACCGACCCCTTCACCTACACCGCGACCGGCCACGTGTGGGTGATGCACGAGTGGCTCACGGAGGTTCTCCTCGCCCTCCTCCATGCCGCCGGGGGCCTCGCCCTGATCGTGCTGGTGCTCAGCTCGGTCACCTGGCTGGGGCTGCTCTGCGTGGTGCAGCGCGCCCGGCTGGCCCGGCCCCACAGCGCCACCGTCGCTCTGGGCCTGCTCCTCGCCGTGGTCGCCGGCTACCCCATCTGGGGACCGCGGGCGCAGATGATCACCTTCGCCCTGACCTGCCTGGTCCTGTTCCTCGTCGAGCGCCACCTGCGCCGTGGGGGCCGCGCCATCTGGGCGCTGGTGCCGCTCTTCCTGCTCTGGAGCAACCTCCACTCCGGCTTCATCATCGGCGCCGCCTTCATCGTGCTCATCGTCGCCGCCGAGGGCGTGGCCGGCCGACTGGGCGTGCCCGGGGCGGCCCCCGGCGCCCGGGTTCGCGAGCTGGTCTGGGTGGCCGCCGCCTGCCTGGCGGTGGTGGTGATCAACCCCAACGGCCCCGGCATCTACCTCTATCCCTTCCAGACCCAGGGCTCCGCGGCCCAGCAGGCGCTGATCCTGGAGTGGCAGTCGCCCGACTACCACATGACCGAGCTGCTGCCCTTCGGCCTCATGCTCCTCAGCCTGGCCGTGATGGTGGCGGTGAACCGGCGCCTCACCCCCCGCGACGCGGTGCTCGTCCTGGCCACGACGGCGCTGTCGATGCAGTCGGTGCGCCACGTCGCCCTCTTCATCGCCGCCGCCACGCCGCTGTGGATCCAGCAGGTGGAGCTCACCCGCACCCGGCTGTTCGCCTGGTGGGGCGCCCGCGGTCGCGGCGGCCGCCGCTGGACCTCGCCGCCGCGGCGGCTGATGCTGCTCACCTCGCTGCCGGTGGCGCTCGTCCTCGGCCTGCTCGGCGCCACCCGGCTGGCCGTCGCGGCCACCACCCGGGAGGACTCGGCCTACTACGCCAAGGACTTCCCCGTGTGCGCGGTGCGCTGGCTGGACAGCGCCCCCGACGGGCTCCGGATCTTCAACCAGTACGGCGAGGGCGGCTACCTGGCCTCACGGCTGGACGTGCGCGGCGACCGGGTGTTCATCTTCGGCGACGCCGCGCTCATGGGCGACCGCCTGCTGCTCGCGGCCGTCGGCGTCGAGGCGGTGGCCCCGGGATGGGAGCAGACGCTCCACGACTCCCGCACCGACATCGTCCTCTTCGACCGCGGCACCGCGCTCGACCACGCGCTCATCGCCAGCCCGCGCTGGATGCTCGTCTACCGCGACTCGCTGAGCGACGCCTTCGTGCCCGCGACCGCCGCCGGCCGCGAGCTCGCCACCCGCCTGCCCGCGCAGCCGGTGGTCGCCTCCTCCAGCCCCTGCTCGCCCGACCACCCGAGCGCCGAGGCGAAGGCCGGCTGATGGCGCCCGCACTGCTCACCCGCGCGCGCAGTGCCGCTCCCGCCGCCGCC
>JAQBPI010000096.1 GCA_028287605.1 Chloroflexota bacterium | reverse complement strand
GGCATCGCCTCGCCGCTCGACCGCCCCCGGCTGCGCCGCGACGCCCACCGCTCGGTGCGCCTCGCCGGCGGCGACGAGGGCACCGCCATCACCGCCATCGCCGCCGCGGTGCTCGCCGCCGACCTCTGCCGCTTCGACCTCGACCTCTCCCTGGTGCGGCTGCGCCAGACCCTGCTCGAGGAGGCGCCGCTCGCCCTCCACGCCCGGCTGGTGGCTCTCGACCGCGGCACCGCGCCGCTCTGCAGCGGCGACCCCGGGTCGACCCTGCAGGTGGCGATCACCGCGCTCGACCGCACCCTCACCCTGCCCGAGGCGATCGAGGAGGCCGCGGGCTACGGGGGCGACATCACCGCCGCGGTGGCCCTGACCGGGGTGCTCGCCGGCGCCCGCAGCGCGCTCGAGGGCTGCGACGAGGAGTGGCTGGCGGCGGTGCCGGCCCGGGCCCGCGCCGAGGCGGTGGCCGCGCTGCTCTCCGAGCCGCCTCGGGCTGGGGACTAGGCGCCGGCCGCGGCGCGCTCGCCGAAGGCCTCGTTGACGAAGGCGACGACGTCGTCGAGCGACGTGCCCGGGCCGAAGATGCGGTTCACCCCCATCTCGCGCAGGGGCGGGATGTCCTCGTCGGGGATGATGCCGCCGCCGAAGACGACGATGTCGCCGGCGCCGCGCTCGCGGAGCAGGCGGAGCACCTCGGGGAAGAGGGTCATGTGCGCCCCGCTCAGCAGGCTGATGCCGATGCCGTCCACGTCCTCCTGGATGGCGGTCTCGACCACCATCTGGGGAGTCTGGTGCAGGCCGGTGTAGATCACCTCGACGCCGGCGTCGCGCAGCGCCCGGGAGATCACCTTGATGCCACGGTCGTGACCGTCGAGGCCGACCTTGGCGGTCAGGATCCGGATCTTCTTGGTCGCCATCGGGCTGCGATTGTACTTGGTACCATTCCGGCCCATGCCTCTCTCCCTCACAGCGCGTCCACGCGAGACCGCCGGCCACCACGTCAAGGCGCTGCGCCGCGCCGGCCAGGTCCCGGCCGTGGTCTACGGCCACCACCAGTCCGCGGTCTCCATTCAGGCCGACGCCAAGGAGATCGACCGCATCTGGCAGCGCGCCGGGCGCACCCATCTCGTCGACCTGCGCGTCGAGGGCCAGCCGGACCGCCGGGTCCTGATCCGCGAGCTGCAGCGCAACCCGCGCAACGGGCGGCCCCTCCACGCCGACTTCTTCGCCGTCAACCTGCTCGAGAAGCTCACCGCCGAGGTGCCGCTGGTGCTGGTCGGCGAGTCGCCCGCGGTCACCGACCTGCACCTCGGGTCGCTGCTGCAGACCCTCAACATGGTGAAGGTCGAGTGCCTGCCCAACGACCTGCCGCCGCAGATCGCCGTCGACGTCAGCGGCCTGGGCGCGGTCGAGGACAGCATCACCGTCGGCGACCTCACCCTGCCGAGCGGGGTGACGCTGGTCAGCGCCGAGGACTCCGAGGTGGTGGTCAAGGTCGCACCGCTCCGCGTCCGCGAGGAGGCGGACGAGGCGGCCGAGGCGGGTGAGGCCGCGCCGGCCGGGGAGGCCGAGGCCGGCGAGGGCTGAGCCGCCGGTGACGCCGACGGTGCTGCTCGCGACCAGTACCACGGGCTGTCCCGACGACGATCTGCTGAGGTCGCTCTGCGGCCTCATCCGTGACCACGCCCCGGACGGCGTCGACGCCGGCCCGGTGGTCAGCCGCCTCATCGGCTCCCTGGTCATCCTCGCCGTGGTCTTCCTCTCGGGCCGGCTGGTGCGCGGGGTGGTGAACGGGGCGCTGGAGCGTGCCTCCGCCGACCGCCAGGTGCGCAACCTCATCCACAACCTGCTCACCGTGGCCACCCTGGTGCTCGCCCTGCTCGGCGGCCTGAGCGCCCTGGGGCTCTCCTTCAGCGTCCTGGTCACCTCCTTCGGGCTCACCGGCCTCGCCGTCGGCCTCGCCCTCCAGGACCTGCTGCGCAACATCCTCGCCGGCATCTTCCTGCTCATCGAGCGGCCCTTCCGGATCGGCGACGCGATCACCGTCGGCGACCTCAGCGGCACCGTCGAGACCATCGAGCTGCGCACCACCGGCCTGCGCACCGCCGACGGCCGGCTGGCGGTGATGCCCAACCTCAGCGCCTTCAACGGCAACATCATCAACGCCAGCGCCTACCCGCTGCGCCGCTACAGCGTGAGCGTCTGGGTCCCCCAGGGAGACGACCTCGAGCCGGTGATCCGCGCCGT
The DNA here is from genome assembly GCA_028287605.1 of Chloroflexota bacterium. Classification (GTDB taxonomy): domain Bacteria; phylum Chloroflexota; class Dormibacteria; order Aeolococcales; family Aeolococcaceae; genus CF-96. The sequence continues at coordinate 4,535 of JAQBPI010000096.1, read as the reverse complement.
CCGCGCGCAGCTGCAGCAGGCCTCGAGGATCGCCGCCGAGCCGCCGCCACGGGTGGTGCCGAAGCTCGAGATCGACGGCGGCGTGACCCTGCAGGTGTGGTACTGGCTCGACTACCGCACCTACGACGAGAACAGCGTCGCCGCCGACCTGGTGCAGCGGCTCTACGCCGCCATCACCGGCGGTCAGCCGGCGGCGGACGCCGCCATCACCCGGCCGTCGCGCTCCGACATCTCCACGTAGGCACGGCGCTCCTCGCCCAGGTAGACCTGGCGCGGGCGGGCGATCCGCTGCTCCGGGTCGAGCAGCATCTCCTCCCACTGCGCCAGCCAGCCCACCGTGCGGGGGATGGCGAACATCACGGGGAACATCTCGGTGGGGAGGTTGAGCGCCTGGTAGATGAGCCCGCTGTAGAAGTCGACGTTGGGATAGAGCCGGCGCTTGACGAAGTACTCGTCCTCGAGGGCGATCCTCTCCAGCTCCAGGGCGACGTCGAGCAGGGGGTGCGACCGGGTCACCGAGAACACCTGGTCGGCCATCTCCTTGATGACCGTGGCGCGCGGGTCGTAGTTCTTGTAGACGCGGTGGCCGAACCCCATCAGCCGCTCCTTGCCCGCCTTCACGCCCTCGATGAACTCGGGGACGCGTTCGGTGGAGCCGATGCGCATCAGCATCCGCAGCACCGCTTCGTTGGCGCCGCCGTGCAGCGGTCCGTAGAGGGCGGCGATGGCGGCGGCGGTCGCGGAGTAGGGGTCGGGCTGGGCCGAGCCGACCGAGCGCATCGCGTTGGTGGAGCAGTTCTGCTCGTGGTCGGCGTGGAGGATGAAGAGCACGTCGAGGGCGCGCTCGATCTCCGGCACCGGCTGGTACCTCTGCTCGACCATCTTGAACATCATGTTCAGGAAGTTGCCCGCGAAGGAGAGGTCGTTGTCGGGGCGCACGTAGTAGAGGCCCCGGGAGTGGCGGTACGCGTACGCCGCCAGGGTCGGCATCTTGGCGATCAGCCGGTAGAGCGAGATGCGCCGCTGCTCGGCGTCGTGGATGCGCGTCGCCTCGGGATAGAAGGTGGCCAGCGCGCCCACCGTCGAGAGCAGCATCCCCATGGGATGGGCGTCGTGGTGGAAGCCGTCCATGAAGCGCTTGATGTTCTCGTGTACCAGCGTGTGCATGGTGATCTCGTGCGCCCAGTCGGCGTGCTGCTCGGTGGTGGGCAGCTCGCCGTGCACCAGCAGGTACGCGGTCTCGAGGAAGGTGCTCTTCTCCGCCAGCTCCGCGATCGGGTAGCCGCGGTAGAGGAGGATGCCCCGGTCGCCGTCGATGTAGGTGATCCGGCTCTTGCAGGACGCGGTGTTGAGGAACGCCGGGTCGTACGACACCAGGCCCCGGGTGTCGCCGTCCGAGACCCTGACCTGCCGCAGGTCGGTCGCCCGGATCGAGCCGTGCGTGATCGGCAGCTCGTAGCTGCGACCCGTGCGGTTGTCGGTGACCGTCAGGGTGTCGGGCATCAGGTGGAGTCTAGGGAGTCCAGCTGATCGGCGTGCTGCTCGAGGTGGCCCACGAGGAAGTCCTCGACCAGCTGAGTGAGGGTCATCGAGCCGAGGGTGGGATGGATGCCGCGCCGCTCCCAGGCGCTGGCGTCGAGGCCGGCGATGAGCTCGCGCAGCGCCGCCTCCTCCTCTCGCACCGTGGCCATCAGCGTCGCGGGAGGCTCGTTGCGGCGCCGGGCGATCTCGCCGATCCGCCCGGGGTCGGACTGGGTGCGTCCGAACGCCGGCGGCTCGTCGGCGGCGAGGACCACGCCGGCCTCGACGATCCAGTAGGGGATGAACTCTGCGACGTGGGCCCAGATCTGCCCCTGGTCCCAGCGCTCCCCGGTGCGCGGGTCGGCCTCCGTGACCCCGCGTGCCCGCCGTCCCGCGTGCGCCTCGAGGCGGGCGACGACCGCGTCGAGCCGCTCCAGGAACCCGGCGGCGGGGCTCATGTCCGCTCCCCCTCCTCGGGGCGGAGCGGCCGCAGGGGGCGGCCCTCGACGACCCGGTTGCGGAGGCGGCCGAGACCCTCCACCTCCAGCTCGACCTCGTCGCCGGGGCGCAGCCACGGATAGGCCTCGCCGCCGTGGACCAGGGAGAGCTCGAGGATGCAGCCGGTCCCGCAGGTCCCGCTGCCGGCCACGTCGCCGGGCACCAGCTCGGTCCCCCGCGAGGCGTAGGCGAGCATCTCGCCGAAGCTCCAGTGGATGTCGGAGAGCGACGCGCGGGAGTACTCGGTGCCGTTGACCCGGGCGGTCATGGTCAGGTCGTAGGCGCGGCCGGCCCGCCTCCCGGCGAGCTCGTCGGGGGTGACCAGCACCGGGCCCAGGCTGGTGGCGAAGTCCTTGCCCTTCACCGGCCCCATGCTGAGGCGCATCTCCCGGCGCTGCAGGTCCCGGGCGCTCCAGTCGTTCATCACGCAGTAGCCGGCGATCCGCGCCTCGGCCTGGTCCGGGTCGAGATCGGCGCCGCCCCGGCCCACCACCGCGGCGACCTCGAGCTCGAAGTCGAGCTCGGCGCAGCCGGGGGGCACCGCCACCGGGTCGCCGTCGCCGGTCAGGGCGCGGGGGTTGCTGAAGTAGAAGACCGGCAGCCGGTACCAGTCCGGGTCCATGTCCAGCCCGCGGCGCCGGCGGGCGGTGCTCACGTGCTGCTCGAAGGCGTAGAAGTCGCGCAGCGAGGGCGGCACCGGCACCGGCGGGCGCAGCCGCACCGCCCCCGGGTCGACCACCTCGCGGGGGTCGTCGAGCGCCCCCCGCGCCGCCCCGGCGAGCCGCTCGCCGTCGTCGCCGAGCAGGTCGAGCAGCTGGGTGCCCTCGGGCAGCGCGTGGAGCATCCCGCCGGAGAGGACGCCGACCCGATCGCGGTCCTCCCCGAGATGCCGGTAGGTGGCGAGACGCATCAAGCGCGATGATAGGCCTCCCGTCCCAGCGGTCAGAGGCAGATAATGGGGCGGAGGGCACCGGGGTCGTAGCCTGGGCCGAAGAGCAGGGGGTGCGCCTGGGGGGGCGCGGGAGGTGATACGTGACGCTCCGCTTCGACCTGCCGCTGGGCTTCGACGCGGCGGCGCCGGCGGCTGCGCGCGCGGAGGCCGAGGGCGTCGACGGGCTGTGGACGGTGAGATCCGGGGAGGTGGGGGTATGAGCCTGGCCGTCACCGCCGCGGGTGAGGCGACCCGCGACCGCATCCTCCGCCTCGCCGACGCGCTCTTCGCCGAGCACGGCTACGCCCGGGTGTCGATGCGCCTGGTCGCCACCGCCTCCGGGGTCACCAAGCCGGCGCTCTACTACCACTTCCGCAACAAGGACGCGCTCTTCGAGGAGTGCGTGCTCGCCACCCAGAAGCACATGGGCGAGATGCTCCGCGAGGCCGCCGCCTCCGCCGGCTCGCTCGAGGAGCGGGTCACCGCGGTGGCGCAGATCCTGCTCACCGGCAGCCCCCACCACCCCGTGCTCATCCAGAACGACGTCGCCGAGCACCTGCCCGCCGAGGTCCGCGAGCGGCTCGACCAGGGCTTCCAGGACAATGTCATCGCCCCCCTCGCCGGGCTCTTCGCCGAGGCCGGCGCCCGCGGCGAGCTGCGCCCGGAGGTCACCGACGAGGTGGCGGCGACCAGCATCCTGGGGGTCTGCATGGCCTTCCTGCCGGTGGCGCCCCCGGGCGCGGCGGGCCCGGTGGCGGCGCCCTCCGCCGGGGTGATCGCCGACGTGGTGCTGCACGGCGTGAGCGGACGGCCCACGGAGCCGTGAGCCACCACGTCCGGGTGCTCCTGCTCCGCCACGGCGAGACCGAGTGGAGCCGGCTGGGCAGGCACACCGGGCGCACCGACATCCCCCTCGACGAGGAGGGGCGGCGCCGGGCCCGTGACCTGGCCGGGACGCTGGACGGCATCGGGTTCACCCGGGTGCTGGTGAGCCCCCTGAGCCGCGCCCGCGAGACCGCCGAGCTGGCCGGGCTGCGCGGCCCGGTGGAGGTCTGCGACGACCTGGTGGAGTGGGACTACGGCGACTACGAGGGCCGCACCGCCGAGCAGATCCGCGCCGGCCGCCCGGGCTGGTCGCTCTGGGAGGACGGGGTGCCCGGCGGCGAGACCCTGGAGGAGCTGGGCCGGCGCGCCGACCGGGTGGTGGCCCGGCTGCGGCAGCTCGAGGGCGACCTCGCGGTGGTCGCGCACGGCCACGTGCTCCGCGTCCTCGCCGCCCGCTGGGTGGGGCTCGAGCCCGCCGCCGGCCGGCTCCTGGTGCTCGGGACCGCGCACCTCGGCCGCCTCGGGCACGAGCACGGCACCCCGGCGATCACCCTGTGGCACAGCGTCTGCGTGGACTGACCGCCATGCCGAGGGGGGCGAGCGCGGCGGCCAGGGCGGCGGTCCAGCGTGGGTCGCGGCGATCGTCGGGGAGCACCACCGCGGTGGCGGCCGGGGCGGTGCCGGCGGCGAGGGCGCACTGCTCCTCGCCGGTGCAGAGGAGCACGCGGGCGGAGCGCACCGCCTCCCGGTAGGCGTCGCC
>JAQBPI010000092.1 GCA_028287605.1 Chloroflexota bacterium | reverse complement strand
CCGGGCAACCTCTGCAGCGGTCTGGGCATCGGCCGCGGCGACAACGGCGCCGACGTCTGCACCGCCGGCGGCCGGCTGGTGGTGCTGCACGGCGGCGATCCCGTCCCCGTGGCCGCGGGTCCCCGGGTCGGCATCACCCGCAACGCCGAGCCGCTCCTCCGCTTCGCCTGGAGCGGCGAACCCGCGGTGTCCGCGCCCCGGCTGCGTCACTCCGAGAACGCGTAGACCACGGTCACGGCGTGCGCCGGCGCGCAGGACGCGGGTCAGCCGCCCTCGTGGGCCCGGGCCAGGCGGCGCTGCACCCGGCGGCGCCGCCGCAGCAGGAGCAGTCCGGGAAGCACCGGGACGCCGGCCGCGACCAGTGCCGGACCGGTGCCCAGGGCGCCCAGGTGGCCGGCCGGCCAGATCCGCACCCAGGCACGCGCCACGACGTTCGCCCGCGGGATCAGGCCCAGCGTCCGCGAGTCCTCGGAGATGTTGCGGTTGTCGCCCATCACGAAGTACTCGTTCCTGGGGATGGTGAGCGGTTGCGGCTGCACCGTGGCACGCCCCGCGGCGTCGCAGCAGTAGCCGTTGTCGGTCCAGGGATCGCTGGGGGAGAGGTAGGGTTCGGAGAGACGCTCGAAGCTGCTGCTGCCCGCGGGCTTGATCAGCACCGAGGCGCGGCGGCTGCCGTCGCTCGACGTCGAGGTGTCGATCTCGATGGTGTCGCCGGGGACGCCGATCACCCGCTTGATGAAGTCCTGGTTGATGTCCCCCGGCGGCTTGAGCACGATGATGTCGCCGCGCTCGGGCGCGCGAAGGTGGAAGGAGAGCTTGTCGGCGAAGAGCAGGTCGCCGTTGATCAGGGTCGGCACCATGCTGACGCCGTCGACCCGGACGGTCTGCAGCGCCAGCGAGACCACCACGTAGAGCCCGAGGGCCAGCGCGGCCACCTCGATGATGTCGCGCCAGGGTCGGGAGAGCCGCTTCCGGCGGTCCGCCACGCTCATCTCCGCCTCGACGGAGGGATGGGGACGCAGCGCTTCAACGGGTTCTCCTGGGGTCGGCACCGGCGGGGCGATGATGGTGACGGCTCCCAGGATGCCACCGATGCGCCCGCGCGCGGCGGACAGGCGGAGACGCAGCCTCGCCGACCCCATGACGGGCTCAGCCTCCGACGGCGCGACCGGCGCCGCCGGCGCCGCGTCCGCCGCCGCGTCCTCCGCCGAGGAGGCTGGAGGCGTTGGGGGTGGGGACCGAGCTGGTCACGGTGGCGATCACCACGGTGTCGCCCTCGTTGAGGCCGGAGACGACCTGGGTGTGCAGCGCGTCGGAGGCGCCGATGGTGACCGGGAGGGTCTGCGGCTGGCCGTCGACGAGCGTCTGGACGCTGTCGGCGCCGCCCGATGGACGGATCGCGCTGCTCGGCACGGTGAGCACGTGCACCACCTGGTTGACCACCACGGCGATCGAGGCGGACACACCCGCGTGCAGCGAGGGATTGCTGCCGTCGAGCACCACCGTGACCGGGAAGGTGGCCACACCCGAGGTGACCGTCGCCTCCGGCGCGATGCCGGTCACCGTCCCGGTGATCGACTGCGTGGCCCCCGCGACGGTGATGCGGGCGCGCTGGCCGACCGCGACGCGGTTGACCTGAGCGTCGCTCACCGAGCCGACCACCTGGAAGGCGCCGGGGGTCAGGATGACGATGGAGTGGGTGGTGCTGGAGCCCGTGCTCGAGCCCGTGCTCGTGCCGGAGCTGGCGGCGCTCGACGCGCCGCCCTGGCCGCTGGACGAGCCGGTCGACGACGAGCTGCCGCCCGGCGCGATCTGACCCACGGAGACGTTGACCTGCCCGACCACGCCGTTGACGGGGGCGGTCAGGGTGGCCTGGGTGAGCGCCGTCTGGGCGTTGCCGACGCTGATCTGGTCGATCTGGACCTGGCTCTGGTCGATCTGCACCTGCTGTGCGGAGGTGCCCTGCTGCAGCGCGGTGAGCGAGGCCTGGGCGTTCTGGAGCTGCACCTGGGCCGCGCTCAGCTGGCTCTGCGCCTGGTGCTCGCTCTGCTGCGCTTTGGCCTGTGCGGAGCTGATCCCGTTCCGGGCGGCGGTCAGCGCGGTGGTGTCGGCGCCGATCTGCTGCGGGGTGGTGCAGCCGCTGGGCGGGGGGCTCGCCGAGGGGCAGCCGTTGGCCTGGTCGGCGCTCAGCTTCGACTGGGCGGCGGTGAGCGCGTTCTGCGCCGCGCCGGTCGAGCTCTGGTCGATCAGCTGGGTGTCGGCGAGCGCGGTCTGCGCGCTCTGCAGCTGGGTCTGGGCGGTGCGCACCCCCGCCTGGGACTGGGCGAGGCTCTGCGCCGACGGTCCCGCCTGGTCGAGGGAGAGGCGCGCCTGGGCGCTGGCCAGCGTCGCCTGAGCCTGGGTGAGCGCCGCCTGGAGCGCCGCGGGGTCGATGGTGGCGAGCGGCTGGCCGGCGGTCACCGCCTGCCCGGGGTGGACGTCGACCGCGGTCACCCGTCCCGACGAGCCGAAGTCGAGGTCGGTCTCGCCGACCGGGACGAGGTTGCCGGAGAGCGAGATCGTCTGGGTCACCGTGCCCAGGGTCGCGACCGCGGTGCGGTATTGCGTCGACGAGGAGGCGCCGTGCCGCGCCACCAGCGCCGCTCCGCCACCGGCGACGGCGACGGCGACGGCGGTGGGCACCACCAGGCGGCGGCGGACGGTCAGCTTCATCGAGGAGCCCCTGTTTGTGAACGGCCCGCGGTCAGCGGGCGGGGTGCGGTGTGCGCCGCCATGCTCGCGGTCGCTGTCTTTCAACTCCATGACAGCCCGCCGGCGTGACCGGGCTGTCACCGCTCCACCAGCGCGTCGGGAGCGTCTGAAAAGCGTCGACGGAGGGGCGGCGCGAGGCCGCCCCTCCGTGCGCGGAGGAGAGGAACGGGTGGGACGCCGCTCAGGAGGGCGGCGTGGCCGGCGGGGGCGCGGTGCCTCCGGCGGTGTCGACGCCGGTGATGTCGGCGCGGCGCTGCAGGTAGTCGGTGCGCTCGATCTCACCGCGGGCGTAGCGAAGGTCGAGCTCGTGGACGGCCGGGCTGGACGGCGTGGCGCCGGCGGCGGGCGGCGGCAGCGGGCGGTGCCAGTTCCGGGCGATCAGCACCGCCCCGGCAACGATGGCGGCGACCACCAGCAGGGTGAACAGCCCGTGCACCCACGGATCGGCCGGGCCGTTCGGAAAGTCGTGGTACCCCATCGGTTGGTCCCTTGTTGAGAGCAGGCGGTCGATGGGGCCCAGGCTACGAACCGGTTCCTTTCGAATCGGTGACAGTCGCCGGCCAGGAGGTGGACGGCTCCGGCGACGGGCGGTCGTCGCCGGCGCGTGCGTTCCTCTCGCCGGCGGCGCGGGGCCAGACCACGGTCATGCTGGCGCCACCCGCAGGCGAGTCGCCGACCGTCCAGCGGCCTCCGGTGGCGCGCACCACGGCGTCGCCGATGGCCAGTCCCAGCCCGGCGCCGCCCGGCGTGGTGCTGGCGCGGTGGAAGCGGTCGAAGACGTGCTCGCGCTGCTCGGGAGGGATGCCGGGCCCGGAGTCCTCGACGCTGAGGCGGACGTGGGGCCCGTCGGCGGTGACGGTCACCCGTACCTCGCCGGCCTCGCCGCTGTAGCGGCAGGCGTTGTCGAGGAGCACTCCCAGGAGGCGGTCGAGCCAGTCCGGCGGAGCGGTGATCATCGGCGCCGCGGGACCGCTGACGGCGCCGGAGATGCGCTGGGAGCGGCGCTCGGCGACCGGACGGAAGCGCTCCACCGCGCCGGCGGCCAGCACGCCGAGGTCGACCAGCTCGGCGTCGGGCGGGTCGGGTGCGGCGTCGAACCGGGCCAGCCAGAGCAGGTCGTCGACCAGCCGCCGCAGCCGCTTGCTCTCGACCTCGACGCGGGCGAAGCTGGCCCGGTAGGACTCGGCCTCGCGGGGCCGGCTCAGCGCCAGGGTCGCCTCCGCCTCGATCACCGAGAGCGGGGTGCGCAGCTCGTGCGAGGCGTCGGCGGTGAACTCCAGCTGGCGCACGCGGGCTCGCTCGAGGGGGGCGGCGACGCGGCGGCCGACGGCCAGGGCACCGAGGAAGACCAGCACCACCAGGACGGGGAAGACCACGATCTCGGTGACCACCAGGGTGCTGCGCGCCTGGGCGATGCCGGTGGTCACCTGCCCCACCACCACCCAGCCGTCGACCAGGCCGTCCGCGCTCACCAGCTGGATGGGGCTGCCCATGACGCGCAGCTCCGCCCCGCGCACCATGATGGTCTCGGGACCGGTCACGTGCTGGGCCCCGGCGGGAAGCTCGGGGTTGTTCCGGGTGCCCAGCAGGGGCTGCACGTTGCCGTCGGGGCCGAACACCCAGGCGAACAGCGGGGTGCCGAAGCGGCCGCCAAGCAGGTCACCGAAGCCGGGCACGCCCTGCGCGGGCTGCCGGGGGGAGAAGGGCTTGCCGGTGGTCTGCATCGAGGTGATGCCCTTCGCGATGCGCTGGTCGACGCCGGCGGACAGGTTGTGGCCGACGATCAGCACCACCAGCGCGCCCAGCACCAGGTACACGGCGGCCACCGCGGCGGTGGAGCGCAGCGCCACCTGCGTGGGCACGGTGTGCACCCAGCGGCGGCCGGCGTCGGTGGCGGTGCCCAGTCGCTCGTTCACGCCTCCTCCAACCGGTAGCCGGTGCCGCGAACCGTGGCGATGCGCGTGCCCGACTCGGGGATCTTGGCGCGCAGCCGGCTCATCGCCACGTCGATGGCGTTGGAGCCGAGCGGGTCGGTCTCGTCGGGCCAGGCGTGCTGGGCGATCAGCCGCCGGTCGACCACCGCGGGGAAGCGGCGCATCAGCAGCTCGAGGATGTTGAACTCGGTGACGGTGAGGTTGACGGGGCGCCCGTCCAGCTCGATCTCGCGGCGCGCCGGGTCGAGGCGCAGCCGGCCGCGTGCCAGCACCGGCTCGTCGACGCCGCGGGGCCGCCGCTGCACCGCGCGGACCCTGGCGAGCAGCTCGCCGAAGTCGAAGGGCTTGACCAGGTAGTCGTCGGCCCCCGCGTCGAGCCCGGCGATGCGGTCGGGGGGCCGGTCCATCGCGGTAAGCATGATGATCGCGGTGGGGCGCTTCAGCCGGCGCGCCGCGGCCACCACCTCGACCCCGGCCATCCCCGGCATCCGCCAGTCGATGATGGCGACGTCGTAGTCGTAGAACTTCAGCTGCTGCAGGGCGTCGTCGCCGCGGTCCACGGCGTCGACCAGGTAGCCGCTCTCGCTGAGGCCGCGCACCAGCACGTCGAGGAGGCCGGGTTCGTCCTCGGCGACGAGGATGCGCATGCTGAGTCGTTCCCCTGGTGCGGTTCGGTGGCCGCCCACAATATCCGACCCACCACCTTGCAGAACCATTACCCGAGACCGAAGGCCCTTGACAGCCGGAGCGAGCACGGTATCGTTGATCACGACCGCATCGGTTTCGCAGACGGAGGTCGACGAACTCTGTGATGCGTACCGTCTGGCAGCGCCTGAGGCGCGGACGGGCGGAGGGCTAGCGCCCCGGTCGACGGCCCGGGCTCCCGCCGCGTGCCGCCGGTGGCCGACCACCGGCACCATATCTCACGGAGCGGCAGGCTCCGTGCGGGGAGCGCCGGCGCAGCTTCGCCCGACGTCGATCAGTGGGCTCCGCACCCTCCGTTGCCCCTCCGGGGGCGACGACAAGCCCGGCCGCCGGCCGGGCGCCGAGGTACTCGGCATCGGGGGACCGACCCGTTCGGGTCGGTCCCTTATTAATTGGGGTCTCCTGCCGTTTCCGTGGGTGACGTCATGCTCGTCCGGGGAGGGGTGGGCAGAAACCGCCGAGGGAGAGCATTGCCAGAGCGGTGACCGCCTTGGCGTCGTGGAAGCCGAAGCCACGGCGGATGATCAGGCGGATCTTGGTGTTCAGGCTCTCCACCCGGGCGTTGGAGAGGCCGTGGAGGAGGCCTGTCTCGATCCTCTGCTGGTAGGTGACGATGGTGGTCGCCAGCTTGACGAAGGGCTCGAGCCCCGACGCCTGCGCCCAGGTCACCCAGTTGGCCAGGAGGGCGATGGCCTCGTCGGCGGGGAGTTGGAAGACCAGCCTGAGCTGCTCCTTGAGCAGGTAGGCCAGGTAGAGCGGCTGGTTGGTCTGGGCGATCTCTTCCAGCCGGGCCGTCTGCCGCTCGGTGAGATTCTCGGGGTTACGCCACAGCACCCAGCGCGCCCCCTTGAGGGACTTGGCCAGCGTCTTCTGCTTGTTGCGACGCGCGGCGTTCCACACCTCGCGGCGCACTTCGTCGAGGGCCTCGGTGGCCCATTTGACGACGTGGAACGGATCGGTGCACTGGTGGGCTTGGGGGCACCGTCGGCGCACCACATTGCTGATCCACGAGGCACCATCGGCGCTCACCAGGAGGATCTGTGCGCAGCGCTCCTCCCCGAGGAGATCGAAGAAAGCCTCCAGCGTCTTCTCGTCAGCCCCCGCAGCCGCCCAGATCAGCCGGCCCGTGTCGTGGTCGAGGACCACGGTGAGGTACTTCTTCCCCTTGCGCCAGCTCACCTCGTCGATCCCGATCCGGCGCAGCGTGGCGAAGGGATCGGTCCGCGTTCGGGCTTCGGCCACCACCCGCCTGACGAT
>JAQBPI010000075.1 GCA_028287605.1 Chloroflexota bacterium | reverse complement strand
CGACGCCGCGCGCGACCAGCACGACGGTGGCGCCGGCGGCGGCGACCCGCAGCGCCACCGCCCGGCCGATGCCGCTGGAGGCGCCGCTGATCAGCACCACCCGGTCCTGGAGGACCCGGCGCAGGTTGGCGTCGGTGGGCAGCTCGGGGTCGAGGTGGCGCTCCCACCAGTCCCAGACCTTCCAGGCGTAGGTGTGGAGCGGCGGGCAGGCGATGCCGGAGCCGCTCAGCGCCTCCTGGGCGTTGGCGGCGTCGAAGGTCGCCGGGTAGTCCATGTAGTGGAGCGCCGCCTCGGGGATCCCCAGCCGCTCCAGCACCTGGCGGCGCACCCGCTGCACCGCCGGCAGCCCGCCGATCAGCTCGAGCGCGTTTCCCGGAACCAGCCGCGCCATTCGCCGGTCGAAGCGCAGCGCGAACTCGGGGGCGTGGGCGGCGCGGCAGAAGGTGTTGAGGGTGTCGCCGAGGCTGAGCGGGGCGGGGTCGACGAGGTGGAAGACCTGCCCGTCGCGCCCCGGCAGGTGGGCGATGTGGTCCATCGCCCGGGCCACGAAGTCGACCGGGACCAGGTTGAGCTCTCCGCCCTCGGGACCGGCGAAGGGCATCCACTGGGGGAAGGAGTCGCGCAGCCGCTGGATCAGCTTGAACGCGTAGTAGGGGCCGTCGACGCGATCGGCCTCGCCGGTCTCGGAGGAGCCGATCACCATCCCGGGCCGGTAGATCCGGTGGGGGACCGTGCTCTCGGTGCGGACGATCGCCTCGGCAGCGTACTTGGTGCGGAAGTAGGGGTGCTCGAGCTCCTGCCCCTCGTCGAACATCGCCTCGGTGAAGCGCCCCCGGTAGCGGCCGGCGACGGCGATCGAGCTGGTGTGGTGGAGGCAGCCGGCCGCGATGGCGTTGGCGAGGGCGACGGTGTTGCGGGTGCCCTCGACGTTGGCCCGGTCCGATTCCTCGTCGCCGGCGGTGAGGTCGTAGACGGCGGCGAGGTGGAAGACCTGCGCGCCGCGGAGCCGCGCGCGGTCGGCCTCGGAGACCCCGAGCCCGGGCGCGGAGATGTCGCCGCCGACCGCCCGCAGCCGGGATCCCCCGGGGTCGAGACGCTCGCGGAGCGCCTCGAAGCGGGCCATCGAGCCGGGCCGGACCAGCACCGCGATCTCGCCCTCGCGGCGGAGCAGGAGGGCCAGCAGCTGGCGCCCGATGAACCCCGTGGCACCGGTGACGAAGTACTGCACGGATGCATCCTCCTCTATCCCCCATCCCACGGGGAAGGCGCCGTCGGGCCCACGGGGCATATTCTTGACATCGGCGTCAAGGCCGCGCCGATCCCCACCATCGAGGTCGTCATCCCATGCCCGAAGCAGTCATCGTCGCCGCCGGCCGCTCGCCCATCGGCCGGGCCTTCAAGGGCTCGCTGGTCAACGTGCGGCCCGACGACCTCGCCGCCCAGGTGGTCTCGCGGGTGCTCGACCGGGTGCCCCAGCTGGACCGCACGCAGGTCGACGACCTCATGCTCGGCTGCGGCCTCCCCGGGGGCGAGCAGGGCTTCAACATGGGACGGGTGGTGAGCCTGCTCGCCGGGCTCGACGTCCCCGGGACCACCATCACCCGCTACTGCTCGTCGTCGCTGCAGACCACGCGGATGGCCTTCCACGCCATCAAGGCGGGCGAGGGCGACCTCTTCGTCAGCGCCGGGGTGGAGTGCGTCAGCCGCTTCGCCAACGGCACCTCCGACATGCCCCAGTGCCAGAACCCGCGGCTCCAGCCCGGCAATCCCGAGGGCTACCCGGACGTCTACATCGCCATGGGCCAGACCGCGGAGAACGTCGCCGACCGCGAGGAGATCTCCCGCGAGGAGATGGACCGGTTCGCGGCGCGCAGTCAGAACCGCGCGGTGCAGTCGCAGAACGACGGCTTCTTCGACCGCGAGATCATCCCCGTGGAGCTGCCCGACGGCTCCCGGCTGGGCCGTGACGACGGCCCCCGGCCCGGCACCACCGCCGAGGTGCTCGGCACCCTCAAGCCGGTCTTCCGCGAGAACGGCAGGGTGACCGCGGGCAACGCCTGCCCGCTCAACGACGGCGCCGCCGCGGTGGTGGTGATGTCCGACGTCCGCGCCCGCGAGCTGGGGATCAAGCCGCTCGCGCGCATCGTCTCCACCGGGCTCAGCGCGCTCGCCCCCGAGATCATGGGGCTGGGGCCGATCGAGGCCTCGAGGCAGGCGCTGCAGCGGGCGGGGATGAGCATCGACGACATCGGGGTGGTGGAGATCAACGAGGCCTTCGCCGCCCAGGTGATCCCCTCCGCCCGCGGCATCGGGCTCGACGCCTTCGACGACCGCCTCAACCCCTTCGGCGGCTCGATCGCGCTCGGGCACCCCTTCGGGATGACCGGGGCGCGGATCACCTGCACCCTGCTCAACGGCCTGCGCACCCTGGACAGGAACATCGGCCTGGAGACGATGTGCGTCGGCGGCGGCATGGGGATGGCGATGATTCTCGAGCGGCTCGACTGACCCACTGCGAAACCTCTGTGTGGCCAGGGACGTTCTGGCTTCGACTGCGTCCGCCGCCACGGGCGCGGCGCCGTCCGAAACGTTCCAGGGTGTTACGGTTCCGCTCATGATCTCCACGCGTCCCCGCTCTCTCTTGGCGGCCGTGCTGACGCTGGTCGGCTCCGTCGCGCTCAGCGCCTGCTCCGGCTCGTCCGCCGCGGGCCCGGTGGCGCGCGCCACCGGGCCCCACGCCGTGCCGCCGGTCATCGCCATCTCCCCCGGAGACGGGGACGCCTCGGTCAAGCTCGACGCCCCGGTGCGGGTGAGCAGCCTCGACGGCAAGCTCGACACCGTGATCCTCCACTCGGTCGCCGACCCCACCCCGCTGTCGGGGCAGATGGCTGCCGACCACTCCAGCTGGACCTCCAGCGCCCTCTTCGACCCCGCCACGAAGTACCTGGTCGAGGCCACCGCCCGCGGGCAGAACGGGCTGACCGGGATCTCGCGCTCGGGGTTCACGACCGAGGCCACCGCCGGCCGCCTGACCGCCGCGCCGCAGCCCGCCGACGGCAGCACCGTCGGCGTGGGGATGCCGGTGATCCTCCGCTTCAACAACCCGATCCCCCCCGAGCGGCAGGCGGCCCTGCTGCAGCGCGTGACGGTGCAGTCCACCCCGGCCACGGTCGGCGCCTGGCACTGGTTCGCCCCCACCGAGGTGCACTGGCGGCCCAGGGACTACTGGCAGCCGGGGACGAAGGTGACGGTGACCGCCAACCTGCGCGGCCTCGACGCAGGCAACGACGTATGGGGCCTCGGCGACTTCGGCTACGCCTTCACGATCGGCGAGAAGCACGTCTCCACCATCGACACCGTCAGCCACCAGATGATGGTCACCGCCAACGACCAGGTGGTCCACACCTACCCGATCAGCGCCGGCCGGGCGAAGAACCCGACCATCAGCGGCGTGCTCGTGGTCCGCTACAGGCAGTACGACGTGCTGATGGACTCGCAGTCGATCGGCATCCCCCGCTCATCGCCGGACGGCTACTACGAGCACGTCTACTGGGACACCGCGGTCTCGACCTCCGGCTACTTCGTGCACAGTGCGCCCTGGTCGATGTGGGCGCAGGGCAGCTCCAACGTCTCCCACGGCTGCGTGAACCTCAGCCCGGCGCGAGCCCAGGAGTTCTACGAGTTCAGCCAGATCGGCGACATCGTGCAGGTGACCGGCAGCTCCCTCGCCGCGGACGCCAGCGACGGCGAGGGCGACTGGCAGATCCCCTTCGGTCAGTTCGCCAACGCCGGCGCCGGCGCCAGCACCCCCGCGGGCACGGCCCGGCCGGGCGGCGGGCTCTGAGCGACGAGCCTGC
>JAQBPI010000070.1 GCA_028287605.1 Chloroflexota bacterium | reverse complement strand
CCGCAGACACCGCCGCCGCCGCCGGCACCCACGGCGGTGCCGGTGACCCCGTCGCCGCCGCCGCCGCCCACGCCCACCCCAAGTCCGACGCCCGCGCCCAGCCCGACCGCCACGCCGGACCCGACGGCCACCCCGAAGCCGTCGCCGTCGCAGACCCCATCGCCCACTCCCTGAGTCCCACCATATCTGGTGGGTGTCATTGTCGGCAGGCACAACATGGGGTGGGGTCTCCGACCCCCGGGCGGCGTGTCTGGTATGCTTCATGCCCACCTGGATGGCCATGACGATGTGCAGCGCATGCCCCCGTCGGTGAGGATTTCGCCGGCTCCTCGGGGAGACGAGCGCCCAGTGCGGCCCATCGCTGCGCTGGGCGCTCGTCGCATTCCCGAGCCCGTGGTGCGCGCAGCGGCGGTCGTCGCACCGGAGGTCTCATGGAGTTCGAGCTAGGACGAGGGAAGCGGGCACGGCGCGCCTACGGATTCGACGAGGTGGCGCTGGTTCCCGGCACGGTGACCATCAACCCCGCGGAGATCGACGTCTCCTTCCAGCTCGACGGCTCGACCTTCGACATCCCCTTCCTGGCGGCCGCCATGGACGGGGTGGTCGATCCCCGCTTCGCGGTCGCGATGGGGCGGCTGGGCGGCCTCGCGGTGCTCAACCTCGACGGCCTGCAGACCCGCTACGAGGATCCGAGCGAGGCGCTCCAGGAGATCGCAGACACGCCTCCCGAGAAGATCAACCTGCTGCTGCAGCGGCTGTACACCGCGCCGGTGCAGGACGGGCTCATCGGCCAGCGGATCGAGCAGATCAAGCACGGCGGGGTGCGCTGCGCGGTCTCCTCGATCCCCAACCACGCCGAGCGGCGGGGGCCACTGGTGCAGGAGGCGGGGGCCGACGTCCTCGTCGTGCAGGGCACGGTGCTCACTGCGCGGCACGTCAGCAGGTCGTACCGCCAGCTCTCCTTCCGCGAGCTCACCAAGGCGCTCGACATCCCGGTGGTGGTCGGCAACTGCGTCGACTACGCCACCGCCCTCGAGCTGATGGACACCGGCATCAAGGGGCTGCTGGTGGGGGTCGGCCCGGGCGCCGCCTGCACCACTCGCGCGGTGCTCGGTGTGGGTGTGCCCCAGGTCACCGCCACCAGCGACTGCGCGGCGGCGCGTGACGACCACCTGCGGCGCAGCGGCGAGCGGGTGGCGATCATCACCGACGGCGGCATGCGCATCGGCGGCGACGTCACCAAGGCGTTCGCCAGCGGCGCCGACGCGGTGATGATCGGCTCCATCTTCGCCGCCACCGAGGACGCGGCGGGCCACGGCAACCACTGGGGCATGGCCACGCCCGATCCCAACCTCCCCCGCGGCACGCGCATCCGCACCGGGATCAAGGGACGCCTCGAGGAGGTGCTGTTTGGACCCGCTCATGTCGACGACGGCAGCATGAACCTGGTCGGCGCGCTGAAGAGCGCGATGGGGGTCTGCGGGGCGCGCACCATCCGCGAGTTCCAGGACACCGAGATGGTGATCGCGCCGTCGATCAAGACCGAGGGGAAGACCGAGCAGCGCGCGCAGCGCGTGGGAATGGGCGCCTGATGGCCGTGCTCACCCCCACCGGCGCTCCCGCCGCCGCACCGGTGGCCACCGCGCAGGACACGGTTCTGGTGCTCGACTTCGGCTCCCAGTACAGCCAGCTCATCGCCCGCCGGGTGCGCGAGGCGAAGGTGTACTGCGAGCTGCTGCCGGGGACGGTCAGCGCCGAGGAGGTGCGCCGCCGCAGGCCGCGCGGCCTGGTCTTCAGCGGCGGGCCGGCGTCGGTGTACGAGCCCGGTGCGCCGCGCCCCGACCCCGCCATCTACGACCTCGGCCTGCCCATCCTCGGCATCTGCTACGGCATGCAGCTGCTCGCGGAGGACCTCGGCGGCGCCGTCGAGCCGGCGGCGCGGCGCGAGTACGGGCTCGCCTCGCTGGTGGTCGACGAGGCCGGCGGGCTGTTCGAGCGGCTCCCCGCGGAGCTGCCGGTGTGGATGTCGCACGGCGACGTCATCACCACGCTGCCCCCCGGCTTCCGCGCCGTCGCCCACTCGCTGAACTCGCCGTGCGCGGCGATGGCGGGTCCCGCGGGACGGCTGGGCATCCAGTTCCACCCCGAGGTGGTGCACACCCCGCTGGGACGCGAGGTGCTCCGCAACTTCCTCTACCGCGTCTGCGGCTGCAGCGGCACCTGGGAGCCCTCGTCGTTCATCGACATGGCGGTCTCCGACGTGCGCTCCCGGGTGGGCGACGGCCGGGTGCTCTGCGCGCTCAGCGGCGGCGTCGACTCCGCGGTGGCGGCGACCCTGGTGCACCGGGCGATCGGCGACCAGCTGGTCTGCGTCTTCGTCGACAACGGCCTGCTCCGCCGCGCCGAGGCCGACCGGGTCATCGACGTCATGTCGCGGCAGCGGCACATCGACCTCGTCCACGTCGACGCCAGCGACCGCTTCCTCGCCGCGCTCGCCGGCGTGGTCGACCCCGAGGAGAAGCGGCGGGCGATCGGGCGCACCTTCATCGAGGTCTTCGAGCAGGAGGCGCGCCGGCTCGGCCAGGTCGACTTCCTCGCCCAGGGAACGCTCTACCCGGACGTCATCGAGTCGACGGCGCGCGACACCAAGCACGCCCACCGCATCAAGACCCACCACAACGTCGGCGGCCTGCCCGAGGACCTGCGCTTCGCGCTGGTCGAGCCGCTCCGCTACCTCTTCAAGGACGAGGTCCGCAAGGTGGGGCTGGCCCTCGACCTCCCCGAGGACCTGGTATGGCGGCAGCCGTTCCCGGGTCCGGGGCTGGCCATCCGGATCATCGGCGAGGTCACCCGCGAGCGCCTCGAGACCCTGCGCGCGGCCGACTGGATCGTCATCGACGAGATCAAGCGCAGCGGCCTCTACCGGGAGGTGTGGCAGTCGTTCGCGATCCTCACGCCGATCTCCTCGGTGGGGGTGATGGGCGACGGGCGCACCTACGCCAACGTCGTCGCCATCCGCATCGTCACCAGCGACGACGGCATGACCGCCGACTGGGCGAAGGTGCCCTACGACGTCCTCGGGGCCATCTCGCGGCGCATCGTCAACGAGGTGCAGGGCGTGAACCGTGTGGTCTACGACATCAGTTCTAAGCCCCCCTCGACGATTGAGTGGGAGTGAGGCGTTGTCGGCGGCGTGTTTTTACCGGGGGGGAGTACCTCCCCCCCGCTCAGGGCAAAGACATCGCGCACTTCCGGCCGGGCGACTGACCAGGCGGAGAGGCGCGATGCCGTGCCCTACCCCCCCTGCGCCGGCACTCGCCGGCGGGGCGCGTCTTCGCGCGCCTGAGCGTGTTCTTCTGGCCCGGCGCCAGTGACGCGGTGACTCGTGTCCTGATCGCGGGGTCCGGCGCGCGGGAGCATGCGCTTGCGTGGGGATGCGCGCGGCATCCGGGGACGGAGCTGATCTGCGCACCGGGCAACGGGGGCACCGCCGGGCTGGCCGAGAACGTCGCCGTGGCGGCCGACGACGTGCCCGCGATGG
>JAQBPI010000062.1 GCA_028287605.1 Chloroflexota bacterium | reverse complement strand
GCCTCCATCCCTGCCGGGCCGCCGCCGACCACCAGCACGCGGCGGCCGCGCGGCGCCGGCGAGGGCGCGGGGAAGCGGGCCTCGTGGCCCGCCTCGGGGTTGTGGATGCAGCTCACCACCGCGTTCTGCGCGGTGCGGACCACGCAGTCCTGGTTGCAGCGGATGCAGGGCCGCACCCGGCCGGGCCGGCCCTCGCGGACCCGGGCGACCAGGTCGGGGTCGGCGATCAGGGCCCGGGTCATCTCCACCCCGTCGGCCGCCCCCGAGGCGATCGCCGCGGCGGCGAGGGCGGGGTCGACCAGGCTGCCGGTGGCGAGCACGGGCACGCCCCCGGCCACGGCCCTCACCGCGCCGGCGACGCCGAGGGCGTAGCCGGGCGGGGTGTGCATCGCCGCCCGTGTGGCGTGGATGCTGTAGATGGAGCCGACCACCACGCTCACCCAGTCGACCCCGCCGGGGGCGAGCAGGTGGGCGGCGATCTCCGGGGCCTGCTCGGGGGTGATCCCCGCCCAGGGGGCGAACTCGTCGGCGCAGAGGCGCAGGCCCACCAGGCCGCCCGGCCCCACCGCGGCGCGCACCGCCGCCAGCACCTCGCGGAGCAGCCGCGCCCTGCCCTCCAGCCCGCCCCCGTAGGCGTCGCCGCGCTGGTTGGTGAGCGGCGAGAGGAACTGGCGGAGCAGCGAGTGCTGGCCGGCGTTGACCTCCACCCCGTGGAGGCCGCCCGCCATCGCCAGCCGGGCGCAGGCGGCGAAGCCCTCGACCAGGGCGGCGATGTCCTCCGCCTCCATCACCTTGGGCATCTCCATGGTCGACGGGTTGGGCACCGCCGAGGGCGCCCAGACCGCCTGCCGGCGGGGATGGCCGGACCCCTGCATGCCGCTGTGGTTGAGCTGCACGCAGAGCAGCGTCCCGTGGGGGCGCACCGCCGCGGCCAGCGTCGCGTAGGCGGGCACGATCGCGGGGTCGTGGCCGCGCAGCGAGCGGTCGAGGGGATGGTCGCTGGGGTGGACGCACACCTCCTCCATGACGATCAGCCCGGCGCCGCCCCGAGCCCGGCGCGCGTAGTACGCGGCGTGCCCCGCTCCCGGCAGCCCGCCCTCGCCGAGGTTGGTGGTGTGCGCGGTGAAGGCCACCCGCGAGGGTGCCCGGTGGCCGCCGAGACGCAGCGGCTCCAGCAGCGGGCCGAGGTCCGGGGTGACCGGCGGCGGCGCCAGAGGGCCCCCGCCGGCGGCGGTCACGCGGTGCGCACCCCCGCCGCCGCCTGCAGCCCCAGCTCCTCGACCGCGGCCTCGCGCATCCGGAACTTCTGGATCTTGCCGGTGACCGTCATCGGGAACTCGTCGACGAACTTCCAGTAGCGGGGGATCTTGAAGCCGGCGATCCTCCCGCGGCAGTGCTCGGTGAGCTGATCGCCGGTGACCGCGGCGCCCTCGCGCAGCCGCACCCAGGCCATCACCTCCTCGCCGTAGCGCTCGCTGGGGACGCCGATGACCTGGACGTCGGAGACGTCGGGATGCCCGTAGAGGAACTCCTCGATCTCGCGCGGATACACGTTCTCGCCGCCGCGGATGATCATGTCCTTGATCCGGCCGACGATGTTGAGGTAGCCGTCGCCGTCCATCACCGCGAGGTCGCCGGTGTGCATCCAGCCGCCGGCGTCGATCGCCGTCCGGGTGGCCTCGTCGTTGTCCCAGTAGCCGAGCATCACGTTGTAGCCGCGGGTGCAGAGCTCGCCGCGCTCGCCCCGGGGGACGACGGCGCCGGTCTCGGGGTCGACCACCTTGATCTCGACGTGGGGATGGATGCGGCCGACGGTGGAGACACGCTTCTCCAGCGGGTCGTCGGTGGCGCTCTGGGTGGAGACCGGGGAGGTCTCGGTCATCCCGTAGGCGATGGTGACCTCGGCCATGCACATCGTCGACTGCACCCGCTTCATCACCTCGACGGGGCACGGCGAGCCGGCCATGATCCCGGTGCGCAGCGAGGAGAAGTCGAACTCCGAGAAGCGGGGGTGGTCGAGCTCGCCGATGAACATCGTCGGGACGCCGTAGAGGGAGGAGCAGCGCTCCGCCTGCACCGTCTCCATCACCGCCACCGGGTCGTAGGCCTCGCCGGGGACGACGATGGTGCTGCCGTGGGTGGTGCAGGCGAGGTTGCCGAGCACCATGCCGAAGCAGTGGTAGAAGGGCACCGGGATGCACACCCGGTCGGCCTCGGTGTAGTGCAGCGCCTCGCCGACGAAGAAGCCGTTGTTGAGGATGCTGTGGTGGGACAGGGTCGCGCCCTTGGGGAACCCGGTCGTGCCCGAGGTGTACTGGACGTTGATGGCGTCGTCGAACTGCAGCGCCGACTCGCGCTCGGCGAGCCGCTCCTCGGAGACCTGGGCGGAGTCGCGGAGCAGCGCCTCCCAGCCGTCCTCGAGCACCAGCGCCTCGCGCAGCTCGGGGCAGCGGCCCCGGACCTCGCCGAGCATGCCCACGTAGTCGGCCTGGCGGAAGGCGCGGGCGAGGATGAGGAAGCTCACCCCCGACTGGTTGAGCGCGTACTCGAGCTCGGCGGTGCGGTAGGCGGGGTTGATGTTCACCAGGATGGCCCCGATCCGCGCGGTGGCGTACTGGGCGACCACCCACTCGCTGCGGTTGGGCGACCAGATGCCGACCCGGTCGCCGCGGCCCACCCCGCGGGCCATCAGCCCCCGGGCGGCCTCGCCCACCTGCTCCCAGAGCTCGCCGTAGGTCGCCCGGTAGCCCTGCTGCCGCACCACCAGCGCCTCACGCCCGGCGAACCGCTGCACGGTGCAGCGGAGGTTCTCGCCGATGGTCTCCCCCAGCAGCGGCACCGGGTGAGCTCCGTGGACGTACGAGGGCGCTGGCATGGCGGAGGCCTCCTCTCTTAGTCGTCGGCCCACGTATCGTCGCAGGAGTGAGCACGGTGGAGGGCAGGGTCGCTCTGGTGACCGGCGCGGCCCGGGGCCAGGGACGCTCCCACGCGATCGCGCTCGCCCGCGCCGGTCTCGACGTCGCGGTCTGCGACCTGGCCGGCCCGCTGGCGACCGTGCCCTACCCGCTGGGCACCGCCGAGGAGCTCGCCGAGACCGTCGGGCTGGTGGAGGCCGAGGGCCGGCGCTGCGTCTCCGCCGTGCTCGACGTCCGCGACGGCGCCGCCCTGGCGGAGCTGGTCGCCCGCACCGTGGCGACCCTCGGCCGGCTCGACACCCTGGTCGCCAACGCCGGGGTGATCAGCTACGGCGCCGCCTGGGAGCTGAGCGACGCGCAGTGGGACGAGGTGGTCGGCGTCAACCTCACCGGCGTGTGGCGGAGCTGCCGGGCGGCGGTGCCGGCGATGCTCGCCGGCGGCGAGGGCGGCGCTATCGTGATCGTCACCTCGACGGCGGCGCTCAAGGGGCTGGGCCGGATGGCGCACTACGCAGCCGCCAAGCACGGCTGCATCGGCCTGGCCCGGTCGCTCGCCCTCGAGCTGGCGCCCCACCGCATCCGGGTGAACTGCGTCGCCCCCGGCGGCGTACGCACGCCCATGGGCACGAGCACGCAGATGCAGGAGGCGATGGAGGCGGATCCCGACCTCGCCCGCACCCTCACCGCCGCGCTCCCGGTCGACCTGGTCGAGCCCGCGGACGTCAGCGCCGCGGTGGTCTGGCTCTGCTCCGACGCCGCCCGCCACGTCACCGGCGCGGTGCTGCCCGTCGACGCGGGGACCCTGCTGCGCTAGCCCTCGGGACCATAATCGCGCGGTGGCCCGTGAGCTGGTCGCCATCATCAAGCACGACTGCCCGGTGTGCGTCGCGCTCCTCCCCGCCCTCGACGCCGCGGCGGTGGACGGCTCGCCGCTGCGCATCGTCTCCCAGTCGGACGGCGACGACACCGCCGCGCTCTGGGAGCGGCTCCACCTCGGCGCACCGGTGGAGATCGACGAGGACCTGAAGCTGAGCGCCCGCTTCGACCCCGACGCCGTGCCCACCCTGCTGCTGCTCGAGGGCGGCGAGGAGCGGGGGCGGGTCGAGGGCCTGGCCCGCGACCGGCTCACCGAGCTCGCCGCCGAGGCGGGGGTGGCGCTCCACCTCGACGGCCTCCCCGCGCACCGCCCCGGCTGCGCCAGCCGCACC
>JAQBPI010000240.1 GCA_028287605.1 Chloroflexota bacterium | reverse complement strand
GAGCCGCTGGCCGAGGGGCGCGGCCCTCTCGGCATAGCGCTCGAGCAGGTCGGCGCCGGCCCCGCGGCCGGCCCCCCGGTGACCGCGGCGGCGCAGGGCCAGGACCAGCCCGATGCCATCGGGCACCACCAGCCCGGCGGCTTCGATGATCGCCCCCAGCGCCGGGTCACGCCGCGCCCGCATCACCATCTCCGGGTTGAGGGTGACCACCTGCAGGGGCGCGCCGGTGCGCTCGGGGCGGGCGGCGTCGACCACCGCCTCCAGCGCCGACTCCATGTCGACGAGGTCGACGCCGACACCGAGCACATGGACCCGTGGGGCCGCCACCACCGTGGCGGGTGTCGCGGCGGCGCTCAGCGCTTGGTGTACTGCGGGGCCTTGCGAGCCCGCTTGAGGCCGTACTTCTTGCGCTCCTTCTCCCGCGGGTCGCGGGTGAGGAGACCGGCCCGCTTCAGCGGTTCCCTGAGGTTCTCGTCGGCGATGCAGAGGGCGCGGGCGATGCCGTGGCAGACCGCACCGGCCTGGCCGGCGACACCGCCGCCCTGCACCTTGATGCTGGCCACGAAGCGCCCGATGGTGTCGGTGACCCGCAGCGGCTGGGTGACGATGGTCTCCAGGTCGCGCCGCCCGAAGTACTCGCTCGGCGACTTGCCGTTGATCACCAGGAGGCCATCGCCGGGGATCAGGCGGACGCGCGCCACCGCGTTCTTCCGACGGCCGGTGCCGTTGTAGTAGTGCTCACTGGGTGGCACGGATGATCTCCCCGAGCTCGCCGAAGGTGATCGGCTGCGGCTGCTGCGCCTCGTGCTTGTGCTCGCCGCCCGCGTAGACGCGAAGCCGCCTCAGCTGGTCGGCACCGAGGGTGTTGTGCTGGAGCATCCCCCGCACCGCGTGGGTGATGGGGTGGGTGGGGTGACGCTCGATGGTCTGTTCGAAGGTGCGCACCCGCCGCCCGCCCGGGTAGCCGGAGTAGCGGTCGTAGGTCTTCTGGGTGCGCTTGTTGCCGGTGACCACGATGTCCTTGGCGTTGACCACGATGACGTGGTCGCCGGTCATCATGTGCGGGGTGAACTGGGGCCGGTGCTTGCCGCGGAGCACCCGCGCGATGTTGACGGCGAGCCGCCCCAGGGTCTGGCCCCGCGCGTCGACGACGTACCAGTTCGCGGGCACCTCACCGGCGCTCGGCTGATAGCACTTCTGCGTGTTCATCGGTCCTCGTCTCCGTCGCCCTGGGGAAGGTCGTAGGTCACCGCCCACTGATGGAGCCCGTGCGCGGGGGCGGGCGGCTGCCGCCGGGCGCGGCCTGGCGCGTCGAGCAGCGACGCGACCGACGGAGCGTCGAGACGGCCGTCGCCCACCGCCACCAGGGTGGCGGCGATGGCGCGCATCATGCCGTAGAGGAAGGCGTCGGCGGTGACGTCGATGGTTACGATCATGCGGGGGGGTTCCCCCGCACTCCCCCCGGGGATGGGGATGGGCGTCTCCGATCCGCGCGGGGGTTCCCCCGCACTCCCCCCGGGGATGGGGATGGGCGTCTCCGATCCGCCGTGAGCATCAGGGACGGCGTGCGCGCGCACCGTCAGCGAGTGGATGGTGCGCACCGTGGCCCCGCCGGCCCGCGGCGAGCGTCCGAAGGCGGCGAAGTCGTGGGTGCCGACCAGGTGCGCCGCCGCGCCCCGCATCGCCTCGAGGTCGAGGGACCGGGGGACGCGCCAGACGTGGTCGCGGGCCACCGCGCCACGCTCGGCACGGGGGGCGACGACGTAGCGATAGGTGCGGGTGCGTGCGTCGTACCGGGCGTGGAAGCCGTCCGGCGCGGAGCGCACCTCGAGCACCACCGCGTCCTCGGGGAGCCGAGCGTTGAGCGCGGCGCGGAGCCGGCGCGGCTCCCAGGGACGGCGCAGCGTGCAGCCCACCACCTGGCCGTGGGCATGGGCCCCGGCGTCGGTGCGGCCGGCGGCGGTGAGCCGGACCTCCTCGCCGGTCACGGCGAGGAGGGCGTCGCGGAGCACGCCCTCGACGGTGCGCCGGTCGGGCTGGCGCTGCCAGCCGCTGAACCGGCTGCCGTCGTACTCGAGGGTGAGGGCGTAGCTGTGCATCGCCTCGGCGATCACCTCGGTGGCGGGATCGAGCATCGGTCCGGCTACTCCACCAGCTCGATGATCGCCATCGGCGCGCCGTCGCCCACCCGCGGACCGAGGTGGTAGATCCGTGTGTAGCCGCCCGGCCGGTCGCGGTAGCGGTCGACATAGGTGGAGAACAGGCGGTGGCTGACCTCGCGGTCGTTGACCCAGAGGGCCACCCTGCGGTGGGCGTGGACGTCGCCCGGCTTGGCGCTGGTGATCACCCGCTCCACCCAGCGGCGCAGCTCCTTCGCCTTCGCCTCGGTGGTGCGGATGCGCCCGTGGCGAAGCAGCGCGGTGACCTGGTTGCGGGTCATCGACTGGCGGTGGTCGGCGGTGCGGCCGAACTTCCGTCCTGCCTTCTGATGGCGCATCTCGGCTCCCTTGTCGGCGACCTGGCTAGCGGGCGGGCTGGAAGAGGGTCTCCAGCTCCTCCGGGGTCACGAAGCCCCGCTCCGTCAGCTTCTCGCGGATCTCGTCGAGCGACTTCTGTCCGAAGTTGCGCAGCGAGAGCAGCTCCTCCTGGCGCATCGCCACCAGCTGGCCGATGCGGGTCACATCGTTGGCCTTGAGGCAGTTGAGCGCGCGGACGCTCAGCTCCAGCTCCTCGACGGGCACGTCGGCGAGGCGGCTGGGGAGGTCGTTGCCGCGCGCCTGCGACACCGGCTGCACCGCGAGGTTGTCGCCGAAGCTGACGAAGAGCTCGAGGTGGCGGGTGAAGAGCGAGGCCGCCTGGCTGACCGCCTCGACCGGCGGCATGGTGCCGTCGGTCCAGACCTCGACGAGGAGGCGGTCCCACTCGGTGTCCTGGCCGACGCGGGTCTTCTCCACCGAGAAGTTGGCCTTCCGCACCGGCGTGAAGATGGCGTCGATGGGGATCACCCCGATCGGCTGCCCCTCCTTCTTGTTGCGCTCGGCGGGCACGTAGCCCTTGCCCCGCTCCACGGTCAGGTCCATGCGCAGCTGCGCCTGGGGGCCGTCGAGGGTGCAGATGTGGAGGTCGGGATTGCAGATCTCCACGTCGCTGGTGGTCTCGATGTCGCCGGCGCGCACCTGCTTGGGGCCGCGCGCGTCCAGGGTCATCCGCACCGGCTCGTCGACGTGGCTGATGACGTTGAGGCCCTTGATGTTGAGGAGGATCTCGGTGACGTCCTCCTTGACGTGGGGGAGCGTGGAGAACTCGTGCGAGACGCCCTCGATGGACACCGAGGTGACCGCCGCGCCGGAGAGCGACGAGAGCAGCACCCGGCGCAGCGAGTTGCCGAGGGTGGTGCCGAAACCAGGCTCGAGCGGCTCGATCTGGAAGCGGCCGTAGTCCGTGGTGCTCTGCAGCTCGCGGACGGATGGGGTGTGGGTGGTGTCGACCATGCGGTGGGTGTGGGCCTCTCTCTGGGTGGAGCTATCTGCTGTAGAACTCGACGATCAGCTGCTCGTCGATGAAGGCGTCCATCTCGGTGCGCTCCGGCAGCCGCTGGACGATCCCCTTGAGCGCGTCGGCGTCGAGGGTGAGCCAGTCCGGGACCGGACGCCCCTGGATCAGCGCCTGGGCGTTGTCGATGGGCTGGGCCTTCCGGGACTTCTCGCGCACCGCCACCACGTCACCGGGCCGGACCTGGTACGAGGGGATGTTCACGGTGCGTCCGTTGACGCTGAAGTGGCGGTGGCTGACCAGCTGGCGCGCCTCGGGACGGGAGGCGGCGAAGCCGAGCCGGTAGACGACGTTGTCGAGGCGCCGCTCCAGGTTCTGGAGCAGCACCGTGCCGGTCACCCCCGTGCTGCGCTCCGCCTTCTCGAAGTAGTGGCGGAACTGCGTCTCCAGCACGCCGTAGAGCCGGCGGGCACGCTGCTTGGCGCGCAGCTGGATGCCATAGTCGCTCACCTTGCGGCGGCGCGCCATGCCGTGCTGCCCCGGAGGCGTCATGTTGCGCCGGTCCAGGGTGCACTTGGTCACGCACTTCTCGCCCTTGAGGAAGAGCTTGACGCCCTCTCGCCGGCAGAGTCGGCAGACCGGGTGGTGGGGATTGGCCATGGTGTCGGTGGCTCCTGGGCTCTAGACCCGGCGCCGCTTGGG
>JAQBPI010000239.1 GCA_028287605.1 Chloroflexota bacterium | reverse complement strand
CCAGGGATGTGGCGGTTTCGGGTCTCCATCGCGACCGTCTCCAGGGTCAGCGCGAGCTTGGCGGCGTCGACCACCGTCTTGACGTTGGGGAGCGCCCCGTCGACGACCTTCCGGTAGTGGGGGTCGGGCGCGGTCTGCGCCGGCTGGCCGGCTCCGGTGAGCGCGCCGTTCCACGCGTTGGCGTGGTCGGCGTGCTGTCCCTTCGCGGTGGTGACGAAGGTGCCGATCGCGGGAGGCACGGCTCCCAGCGAGCCCTTGCCGGCGGCGTCCAGCACCGTCTGGTAGGTGTTGATGGCGAGGACCTCGAGGCTGGCGGCCAGCCGGGCGACGGTGAGGTCGACGCTCTGGGAGGTGGCGGTGGTCGACGAGGTGCCCGCGCTCGACGGGCCGGTGGTGCCACCGCAGGCGGCGAGCACGACGCCGCCGCCGAGCGCGCCGGCGGTCACCAGGCCGCCCCGGAGGAAGTTGCGCCGGGTCGCGTTCAGGCGGCTGATCGCCTGCTCGCGCTCGGTCCACTCGCGCCAGCCCTCGGTCATCTCGGCGACCGCGACCTGGAAGCGGGGGAACAGGTCCCGGTGCATCTGGTCGAGGTCACTGGTCATCGCGAGCAGCTCGCGCTCCGGCAGGTCCATGCTGTTGTCCTTCATTCCGCGGCTCACTGGACCGCCCCCTCGGCCGCCGGCCGCGCCGCGTCCGTCTTGTAGAAGTTGTTGGGGAAGCCCACCGACCCGGCGGCCGCGGGCAGCTTGCTGGCGTCGACCGGCGGCGTGATGGTGATCAGCTGCGGGGCTCCGCCGGCGAGGAGCGCGGCCACGGCGAGCAGCACCGCGCTGTGCTGCGCCTCGACCGGCGCGATGGTGGCGAACGCGTTCAGGGCGTTCTTGTCGTCGACGTCACCGCCGAACTTCACGTAGGTCTGGGCGGCGGCGTCCTCGAGCGTCTGCGCGAGCGCCACCACGTCGGCCGGGCCCTTGATCTTCCCCAGCGCGGGGGTGACGACCGCGTCGTAGACGACCTGGTCGATCTTGGGCTGCGCCACGCCACCGAGCTGCATCGCCGCGGCGTTGAAGGCGTTGGCGTGGTCGGTGTGCTGCTTGATGGTCATGACGACGAACGCCTTGACCGTCGGGATCGACGCGCCGCTCACGGTGGGGGGAAGGCCGGCCGCCTTGGTGTACACCGCCACCGCCAGGTTCTCGATCGAGGCCGCGGTCTGCAGCATCATCACGTCGGCGGAGCTGGCCGCGTAGGCGGTGGTCATCATGCGGGAGAACATCGACGCGCCGAGCGCGCCGCCGCCGACCACGCCGGCGGCGAGCAGCGAGCGCCGGAGGAAGGTGCGGCGGCCGGGATCGGCGGTCTCGATCTCGCCCCGCGCGCGGCGCTCCCGTCCGGTCTCGACGATCTCGTCGACGGCCTGGTCGGTGAGCCGCATGGCAGTGCTGTGAAGGTCCTGGGATTCCTCCATCAGGTCCGTCATCCTGGGTTCGTCAAAGGTCACGGTGAACGCCTCCGAGAATTGGTGTTGCGCTGAGGCCTACGCGGCCCGCCACACGGACGGATCACAGTCGTCCTGCGGTGATCCGCCGGATCGTTCGCGGCGTATGGGGCACCGTGAGACACCCACGGACCCGGCCATGACCACCGACGAGAGAGCGGTCGAGCTGATCGCCCAGGGATCGCCCGAGGGGATGGAGCTGCTCTACGATCGATACGGGTCGCTGGCATACGCGGTCGCGCTGCGCGTCCTCCGCGACGCATCCGCGGCGGAGGACGTGGTCCAGGAGGCGTTCCTCTCGATCTGGCGGGGGGCCGCGACCTACCGGCCCGACCGCGGCGGGGTGCGCTCGTGGCTCTGCACGGTGGTGCGCAATCGCTCCATCGACCGCACCCGCGGTCGCGCCGGCCGGTCGCGGGACGAGCTCCCGCTCGAGCACGTCGCCGCCGGCTCCTCCACGAGCGACACCTGGACCGAGGTGGTCGCCGAGCTCGATCGCGAGCACATCCGCGGTGCGCTCGAGCGGCTCCCCGCCGAGCAGCGCACCACCATCGAGCTCGCCTACTTCGGGGGCTGCAGCCAGTCGGAGATCAGCGCCCGCATGCGGGTGCCCCTCGGCACCGTGAAGGGACGCACCCGCCTGGCCCTGCGCACCCTGCGCGGCGTCCTGGGCGGATGGTGCGTGGAGCAGCCGGCATGACCTGCGACGAGTCCGAGCTGCTCCTCGCCGCCCACGCCGTGGGGTGCCTGGACCCGGGTGAGGAGACCGGCCTGCGGGTGCACCTCGAGGGGTGCCACGACTGTCGCCGGCTCGGCGGCGTGCTGCTGCACGTCGGGACGATGATCGCCGGCACGGTGATCCCGGTCACCCCACCTCCGAGCCTGCGCCGCAACCTCATGGCCCGGGTCGAGGCCGAGGCGCGGGCGCGCTCGTCCGCGGCGGTGCCGCGGCGCTCCGCCCGGTGGCACCGGCGGCTGTGGAGCCGGGTGCCCTCGGGCCGGCGGTTCACCGCCGCCGGCGGGCTCGCGGCCGCGGCGGCCGGCCTGCTCGC
>JAQBPI010000163.1 GCA_028287605.1 Chloroflexota bacterium | reverse complement strand
CTCAGCGGCGCCCTGGTGGTCGCCAACGGGGCGGGCTGGGCCTGCGCCGGCTGGCCCCTCTGTGGCAACGGGTTCCAGCTCGAGGGCGGCACCTACGCCACCTACAACCTGCTCCACCGCGGCGTCGCCGGGGTGGTCGCGGTGCTGCTCGTCCTCGCCGTCCACGGCGTGCTGCGCACCCACCGCGGGGTCCGCCCGGTGCGGGTCGCATCCCTCGTCGTGATGCTGCTGCTGCTCGCCCAGGTCGCCGCCGGCGCGGTGCTGGTCGAGATGCGGCTGCGCTCGGCCACCCGCGGCGTCCACCTCGCCCTGGCCTCGGCGCTCTGGGCGGCGACCGCGGTGCTGGCGGTGCTGGTCAGGCCCGGGACGCTGGCCTCCGAGCCCTCCGCGCCCGCGGTCGCCTCCGCTCCGGTCCCCGCCGAGGGGGCGGCGCGATGACCGTCGCCGTCGGTCTGGAGACCGCCGCCGCCGAGCGTCGCGCTGCGCGTGCCGTCGTCCGCGACTACGTCTCGCTCACCAAGCCGCGGATCATCGTCCTGCTCGAGGTGACCGCCCTCGCCGCCATGGTGATGGCGGCGCGCGGCTGGCCGGGCACCTGGCTGGTGCTGGTCACCCTCACCGGCGGGGCGCTGGCGGCCGGCGGCGCCAACACCATCAACATGTGGTTCGACCGCGACATCGACCGGAGCATGCAGCGCACGTGCGGCCGCCCCATCGCCAGCGGGCGGGTCGGCGCCATCGCGGCGCTCTCCTTCGGGGTGGGGCTGGGCGCCGCCGGCTTCCTGGTGCTCGCCCTCTTCGCCAACCTGCTCGCCGCGGTGCTGGCCACCAGCGCGCTGCTCTTCTACGTGCTCGTCTACACCATGTACCTGAAGCGCAGCTCGATCCAGAACATCGTCATCGGCGGCGCCGCCGGGGCGATGCCCCCGCTGGTGGGCTGGGCCGCGGTGACCGGGCGCCTCGACGTCGCCGCGCTCTTCCTCTTCGCGGTGATCTTCTACTGGACGCCGCCCCACTTCTGGGCGCTGTCGCTGCTCATGCAGGGTGACTACACCCTGGCGCGGGTGCCGATGCTCCCGGTGGTGGTGGGCTCGCGGCGCACCCGGGTCCACATCGTGCTGTGGACGCTGATCCTGCTCATCGTCACCGTCCTGCCCTTCCTGGCCCGCTCCTTCGGGTGGGTGTACCTGGCCGGGGCGGTGGTGCTGAACGGCGTGTTCCTGGCCGACGCCCTGCGGCTGCTGGGCGATCCCAGCTCGCGCTCGGCCTCGCGCCTCTTCCACTTCTCGCTGCTCTACCTCGCTCTGCTCTTCACGGTGATGGCGATCGACCGCGTCGTCATCCCCGGCTGAATCACGGAGGCTCCGACGCATGGACAAGAACCTGGCCCGGCGCAACATGCGGCTCGGCATCGTCCTCTTCGTCGTTCTGATGTGCATGTTCGGCGTCACCTTCGTGTGGGCGCAGATCTACCTCAACGCGGTCGGCTAGGGGATAGGTGACGATGGCGGACTCCAGCCACGACCAGCACGGCCACGGCGGCCACGACGAGATCCACATGCCACCCAACAGCTGGGTGCCCCTCTCGACGGCGGCTGCCATCACCACGTTCTTCATCGGCGTGATCGTCGGCGTGTGGCTCGCGATCATCGGCGGCGTCTGGCTGATCGCCAGCCTGCTGGCCTGGTTTCGCGCCGCGCGCAACGAGTTCCAGGAGCTGCCCGACTGAGGACCCCGGCCGGTCCCCGCTCGCTACCCTGAGGCGATCGTGAAGGCATCCCTCGGGCTCGGAGACTGGACCTTCGAGCCCACCGTCACCCTGGGACTGGTCGCGCTCGTCGCCGCCTACGTGATCGCGGTGCGGCGCGGCTGGCTGCGCCGCGACGACGACGTCTCCCCCTGGCTCGGCTCGACGCGCTGGCGGGCGTGGATGTTCGGGCTCGGGGTGCTCACCGCGTTCCTCGCGCTGGAGTCACCGGTCGACACCGGCGGCGACAACTACCTGCTCTCGCTGCACATGGTCCAGCACCTGGTGCTGATGATGGTGTCGCCGCCGCTGGTGCTGCTCGGCATCTGCGGCATGCGCCCTCCCGACCCCGCCCGGGCGCCGGGGCTGCGGCGCCTCTGGACGGCGAGCACCCGGCCTCTGCCGGCCACCGTCCTCTTCAACGCGGTGCTGCTGGTCTGGCACATCCCCACCCTCTACGACACCACCCTGCGCAACGAGGCCGCGCACATCGTGGAGCACGTCACCTTCATCGCCGTCGGCGTGGTGCTGTGGTGGGCGGTGGTCGACCCCATCCGGGGAGAGGGCACGACGCCGATCAGCCCCTTCCAGAAGATCGCCGCCCTCGCCGTGGCCGGGGTGCCGCCGACGGTGCTCGGGCTCATCTTCTCGGTGGCGTCGAACCCCTTCTACGAGTTCTACGCGCGGGCGCCGCGGCTCTGGGGCCTGAGCCCGGTCACCGACCAGCAGGTCGCCGGGGTGGTGATGTTCGGCCTCGGCAACCTCATCTACTTCGCCGCGATCTCGGTGATCTTCTGGCGGATCCTCGGCAATCCCGCGGACGACGACATCGAAGCCGTCGCGCCGCCTTTCATGGGGTGAATACCCTAAGATGCCAGGCTGTTCGGGTGGCGGCAGAGACCGCCGCCGCCCCGCCCCCGAGCGGCACCGCGACACACGTCCCGGCCAGGAGGTCACGTCGATGACGAGAATCCGGAGCATCCTGCTCGGTACCGGCACCTCCCTGGTGCTGGTGCTCAGCGCCTGCGGGAACGGTCCTCCCCCCGACGCGGGCACCGGCGGCGGCGGGGGCACCGGCACCGGCGGCGGCACGGCTATCGACGCGGGCCTGTGTGGCTGCCTCGTTCCGCTCGGTCGCTGTCAGTCGGGCGACTCGCCGATCGCGTGTGGTTCAGCGGGCGGGCAGTGCTCGACCTGCGGCTTTGGCGAGCAGTGCCTCAACGGCGCCTGCTCCATGGGCGCGTGCGGCCCTCAGTCCTGCGGCGGCTGCTGCACGAACAACTTCTGCGTCGTCCCAGGTCAGCAGTCGCGCTTCGCCTGCGGCACCATGGGTCAGGCGTGCGCTCAGTGCCCGATGGGTCAGGCGTGCC
>JAQBPI010000176.1 GCA_028287605.1 Chloroflexota bacterium | reverse complement strand
GGGGTGAGCGTCGGCACCGGCGGGACCGGGGTGGTGCTCGACGGCTACGGCGGCCTGGCGCCGCTGGGCGCCGCGCCCGCGGTGAGCACCGGCGCCTACTGGCAGGGCTCGGACATCGCCCGCGGGGTCGCCGGCGGCTAGTCTGCCGCTCCATGCACCCCGCATGGGCCGTCCACCTCCGCCCCGGCAGCGAGATCCCCGTGGAGCCCGAGGCGGCTCGCCGCTGGATGCGCCGGGGCGACCTGCCCGGGTCGCTGCTCCACACCGGGGACGGCACCGCGCTCCGCTGCGGCGGGGTCGAGCTCGACCACCGGGGGCTCGCCGCCGGGGTGGGGGAGGTGGCCGCCGGGCTCGCCGGCCTCGGGGTCCGGCCCGGCGACCGGGTGCTGCTCCACGCCGCCGCGTCGTGCGAGTGGGTGCTCGCCTGCCTCGGAGCGCTCCGCGCCGGGGCGGTGGTGGTGCCGGTCAACCCCGACTACCGCGACGCGGAGGTCGGGCACATCCTCCACGACGCCGAGCCGGCGCTGGTGGTGGCCGACGGCTCCCGCCTCGCCGGCATCGCCCGGCACCGCCCCGCCCATCCCTGCGTGCGCCGCGTGCTCGATGTGGAGGGGCTGCCGCGGCCTCCCGCGCCGCCGCCCGCCATCGCCCTCACCCCGGAGAGCCCGGCGGTGATCATCTACACGTCGGGCACCACCGGGCGGCCCAAGGGCGCCCT
Organism: Chloroflexota bacterium; assembly: GCA_028287605.1. Classification (GTDB taxonomy): domain Bacteria; phylum Chloroflexota; class Dormibacteria; order Aeolococcales; family Aeolococcaceae; genus CF-96. Next base: position 4,207 of record JAQBPI010000176.1, on the reverse strand, counting down.
CCTCGACCACGGCAACCTGCTCGCCCAGGGGCGCGGGGTGGTGGAGGCCTGGCGCTGGCAGCGCTCCGACCACCTGGTGCTGGCGCTGCCGCTCCACCACCTCCACGGCCTCGCGATGGGGCTGGTGGGGACGCTGCTCGCCGGCGCCTCGGCCACCCTGCTCCGCTTCTCGCCCGAGGCGGTGGTCGACGAGCTGCGCCGCGGCGCCAGCCTCTTCTTCGGGGTGCCGGCGATGTACCAGCGCCTCGCCGCGCACCTCGACGCCCATCCCGCCGACCTCTCCGCGGTGCGCCTCTTCGTCTGCGGCTCGGCGCCGCTCCCGCCGGCCCTCTTCGAGCGCTGTGCCGCACTGCTCGGCCAGCCGCCGCTGGAGCGCTACGGGATCACCGAGGGCGGGGTGGTGGTCTCCACCCCGTACGCGGGACCGCGCCTGGCGGGACGGGTCGGCCATCCCCTGCCCGGGGTCGAGGTGCGCCTCGGTGAGGAGGGCGAGGTGCTCCTCCGCGGCGGCCAGGTGTTCGGCGGCTACTGGCGCGACCCCGGCGCCAGCGCCGAGGTGCTGGTGGACGGCTGGCTGCGCACCGGCGACGCCGGGGAGATCGCCGCCGACGGGTCGCTCGCCATCCGCGGCCGGCTGAAGGAGATGATCATCAGCGGCGGCCTGAACGTGTATCCCCGCGAGGTGGAGGCGGCCCTCGAGGAGCACCCCGCGGTCGCCGAGGTGGCGGTCGCGGGGCTGCCCTCGGAGCGCTGGGGCGAGCAGGTCACCGCCTTCGTGGTGGCGCGCGCCCCCGTGGGGGAGGACGAGCTGGTGGCCCACGCCCGTGCCCGCCTGGCGCCCTACAAGTGCCCGCGGGCGGTGCGCTTCGTCACCGCGCTGCCCCGCAACGCCCTCGGCAAGGTGCGCCGCGCCGAGCTGGTGGAGGATGGACGGGCGCCGTGGACGGGCGGTTTCACCCCCGGTGCCCGCGGGTAGGAACGCGTCGATGCGACGCTTCGCCCACGGCCTGTCGAGCGCCACCTCGCGCCGAGCCCGCGGATTCGAGCGCGCCATCGGCGCCGAGCGGCCGGGCCGCAGCCCCTGGGTGTGGCTCGGCCCCGCCGTCAACGTGGCGGCTCCCTACGTCCTCTTCCTCACCCACTTCGGCGAGGTCGACGTCTGGGCCCGGCTGGCCATCGCCACCGTCGCCGCGCTGTTCATGGGCGGGATGTCGGTCGCCTACCTGGCCGCCTTCGCCGCCGACGCGCGCGATGCCTCCGCCGACGAGCGCGGCGTACCATCCGAGGGCGTCAGTCGTCGCGAGGAGGTCGGGGATGTCCCTCCGCCAAGGGGCGCCGGTGAGGCTCGAGGTCGACCTCGCCAGGCTGCTGGGCTCGCTGGCGGGCCAGCTCCGGCGGCTGACCGGCTCGCTCGAGGGGCTGAGCGCCGCTGAGTGGCGGGCCCCCAGCCGCTGCCCGGGCTGGTCGGTCGGCGACGTCGCCGGGCACGTCTGCTGGGGCGCCGAGGTGAGCGTCGAGGTGCTCCGCCGGGCCGCCCGCGGCTCGAGCGAGCGCATCTTCGACGGCTTCGACCCGCGGGCCACCCCCGACCTCGCCCTCGCGCCGGTGCGCGGCCGCCGCCCGTCGGAGCACCTCGAGGCGCTCGCCGCCGGCGCCACCGCGCTGCTCGCCGAGGCCCGCGACCTCGCCGCCCACCGCTTGGAGGCGGAGGCCGACACCCCGCTGGGCTGGGTCCCCTGGCCGCTCGCCCTCAACCACCTCCTCTGGGACTCCTGGCTGCACGAGCGCGACATCCTCACCGGCCTGGGCCGCGACGCCGTCGCCGACCCGGTGGAGGTGAGCCTGGTGGCGGCGTACCAGCTGGTGCCGCTGGGCAGCATGCTCGCCCGCGCCGGGATTTCCGGTGTGGTCGACCTCCGGCTCGAGGGGGTGGGCGCGGGCGCCTACCGGCTGCGGGTCGGCGACGAGCTGGCCGTCGACCGTCCGCCGGAGCCCCCGGGTGAGGAGGGCTGCCTCCGCGGTGACGCCGTCGCCGTGGTCGAGGCGATGAGCGGTCGCGGCGACCTGGGGGCCACCGCCACAGGCCCCGAGCCGATGCGGCAGCGGGCCGGGGTGCTCGCCCGCCGGCTCTCCGGCGCGTGAACCGCGGTTAACGCGGCCGGATGCGCCCGGCGGCCTCGCGTGCAGTACGCTCTGCGGGCGCGCACCGCAGTCGGACGGCTCATCCACCGCCGGCGCACCGAGGGACGGCATGGACTTCCAGGAGAGCGACGAGCAGCTCATGCTGCGCCAAGCGGCAGCGGGCATCGCCAGCGGCTTCGGTCACGACTGGTTCGTGCGCACGGCGCGCGCGGGCGAGCGGAGCGACGAGCTCTGGCAGGCGCTGGCGAAGCAGGGGTTCATCGGCGTCAACACCCCCGAGGCCTACGGCGGCGGCGGGATGGGGATCTCCGAGCTGTCCATCGTGTGCGAGGAGATGGCCGCCGCCGGCTGCCCGCTGCTGCTGATGCTGGTCTCGCCGGCGATCTGCGCCTCGATCATCGCGAGGCACGGGAGCGAGGACCAGCGCGAGCGCTGGCTGCCGCCGATGGCGAGCGGGACGATGAAGATGGCCTTCGCCATCACCGAGCCCGACGCCGGCACCAACTCCCACCGCATCTCGACCAGCGCCACCCGCGACGGCGACGGCTGGGTGATGCGCGGCACCAAGTACTACATCAGCGGCGTCGACGAGTCCGCGGCCGTCCTGGTGGTGGCGCGCACCGGCGGAGACCCCGAGTCGGGCAGGGCCGAGCTCTCGCTGTTCATCGTCGACGCGGACGCCCCGGGCCTCGAGCGCAGCCTCATCCCGGTCGAGATCGTGGCCCCGGAGAAGCAGTTCACGCTCTTCTTCGACGGCGTCAGGGTCGGCGCCGACCGGCTCGTCGGCACCGAGGGCAACGGGCTGCGGCAGGTCTTCGTCGGCCTCAACCCCGAGCGCATCATGACCGCGGCGATCAGCAACGGCATCGGCCGCTACGCGCTCGCCAAGGGTGCCGCGTACGCCAACCAGCGCAATGTCTGGGGGGTGCCGGTGGGCACCTACCAGGGCCTGGCCCACCCCCTTGCCAAGGCGAAGGTCGAGGTCGAGCTGGCCCGGCTCATGACCCAGAAGGCGGCGTGGCTCTACGACCGGGGGCTGGAGGCGGGCGAGGCGTCGAACATGGCGAAGTACGCCGCCGGTGAGGCGGCGATCGCCGCCCTCGACCAGGCCATCCAGATCCACGGCGGCAACGGCATCGCCTCCGAGTTCGGCCTCGCCGACATGTGGGGCCTCGCCCGGCTGCTGCGCATCGCCCCCGTCAGCCGGGAGATGGTCCTCAACTACGTCTCCCAGCACAGCCTCGGCCTGCCCAAGAGCTACTGAGCCCGCCCCGGAGCCGCCGTCACACGCCGGTCATGCGAAGCTGGTCTGATAGGGTCACCCGATGAGCAGAGAGAGCACAGAGGTCCAGAGGACCGAGCAGGAGTGGCGCGAGGAGCTCTCGCCCGCCGAGTACGACGTGCTCCGGCGCAAGGGCACCGAGCGGCCCTTCACCGGCGAGTACGTGAACTGCCACGACGACGGCATCTACCGCTGCCGGGCGTGCGGCGCCGAGCTCTTCAGCTCCACGGCGAAGTTCAACTCGGGGACGGGCTGGCCGAGCTTCACCGAGCCCGCGATCGCCGAGGCCGTCGACCTCCACGTCGACCGCGGCCATGGCATGGTGCGCACCGAGGTCACCTGCCGGCGCTGCGGGTCGCACCTCGGCCACGTCTTCGACGACGGCCCGGCCCCCACCGGGCAGCGCTTCTGCATCAACTCGGTCTGCCTCCGTCTCGACCCCGAGGCGGGCTGAGGTTCTCGGGGCCAGCGTTGGGAATGAGGGGTATGGCAGGATTGCCGCCACAGCCACCGGCTCCCATGGTGCCCTGACCCGCGACCAGCGGAGGACGCCGGCCGACGAGGAAGGGATGACCGAGCCATCCCCGCAGTCCACCGAACCCCAGCCCGGCTCCGGCGAGGCCGGCGTTGCCCCGGCGTGGGCCTGGCGCGAGCCCGACGGCGCCGCCCCGGACGCCGCGGAGGCACCACCGGCGCCGGCGGTTCCCGATCCCGGCCGCAAGGACGAGATGGAGGCGCTGCGCCGCCAGCTCGCCTCCGCGCTGGAGCAGGGCCGGCGCGCCG
>JAQBPI010000171.1 GCA_028287605.1 Chloroflexota bacterium | reverse complement strand
TTCACCCAGCACGCGCACGAGCGTGCCGCCGGCGGCTCCGGTCGCACCGACGATGGCGACCGACGGACGGTCGGCCTGCACGGCGGGCCCGCTAGGCGGGCGCGGCCGCGCCGTTGCCTGCGGCTTCCTGCTGCTGCCTCGAGAGGTCGCGAATCGCCTCGCGCCGCGAGAGGTTGACGCGCCCGCGATCGTCGACCTCGATCACCTTGACCATGATCTCGTCGCCGATGTTGACCACGTCCTCGACCTTGTTGACGCGGTGGTCGGCGAGCTGGGAGATGTGGACCAGCCCGTCCTTCTTCGGCAGGATCTCGACGAAGGCGCCGAAGTTCATGATCCGGACGACCTTGCCCTTGTAGATCTTGCCCACCTCCACGTCCTCGGTGAGGTCGCGGATCATGGCGATCGCCTGCTGCATCGCCTCGCCGTTGTTGGAGGCGATGGACACCCGGCCGTCGTCCTCGACATCGATCTGGACACCGGTCTCCTCGACGATGCGGCGGATGGTCTTGCCACCCGGGCCGATGACGTCGCGGATCTTGTCGGGGTTGATCTGGATGGTCTCGATGCGGGGCGCCCACATCGACATCTCCTGCCGCGGCGCGGGCAGCGTCTCGGTCATCCTGCCGAGGATGTGCAGCCGGCCCACCCTGGCCTGCTCCAGCGCCTGCTCCATGAGCTCCCAGCGCAGCCCCTTGATCTTCATGTCCATCTGCAGGGCGGTGATCCCCGCCTCGGTGCCGGCGACCTTGAAGTCCATGTCGCCGAGGGCGTCCTCCATCCCCTGGATGTCGCTGAGGATCGCCGCCCGGTCGCTGTCGTCCTCGGTGATCAGGCCCATGGCGATGCCCGCCACCGGCGCCTTGAGCGGCACCCCGGCGTCCATCAGGGCGAGGGTCGAGCCGCAGACCGAGGCCATCGAGGTCGAGCCGTTGCTGCTGAGGATCTCGGTGACGATGCGCACCACGTAGGGGAAGTCCTCGTCCGAGGGCATCACGTTGTGCACCGCGCGCTCGGCGAGCGCGCCGTGACCGATCTCACGCCGTCCCGGAGAGCGCAGCGGACGCGCCTCGCCGACCGAGTAGGGCGGGAAGTTGTAGTGGTGCATGAAGCGCTTGAACTCCTCGAGCCCGAGGCCGTCCAGCTTCTGCTGATCCTGGCCCGAACCGAGGGTGACGATGCTCAGCGCCTGGGTCTGGCCGCGGGTGAAGAGGGCGCTGCCATGGGCCCGGGGCAGCAGCCCGACCTGGGACCAGATGGTGCGGATCTCGTCGGTGCGGCGGCCGTCGGGACGGATGCCCTCCTCGAGGATGGCGGTGCGCACGGCGCGCTTCAGCTCTCCCTCGAAGGCCTTCTTGATCTCCGACGGCTCGTGGTCGGGGAAGCGCGGCGCCACCTGCTCCAGCACCTGGCCCTTGAGCTCGTCGATGGCCCGCTCGCGCGCGGCCTTGTCGACGTTGCGTGCGGCCTCGCCGATGCGGCTGGCGGCCGCCTCGGCCACCGCCGCCTTGATCTCGGGGGCGACGGCGTTGGAGGGATAGCTCATCTGCGGCTTGCCGATCTGCGCCACGATCTCGTTCTGGAAGGCGACCAGCCGGCGGATCTCGTCGTGGGCGAGCCGCAGGGCCTGGAGCATGACCTCCTCGGGCACCTGCATCGCCCCCGCCTCGACCATGCCGATGGCGTCCTCGGTGCCGGCCACGATCAGGTCGAGGTCGGACTCGGCGAGCTCGGGCAGGGTGGGGTTGACCACCAGCCGGCCGTCGATGAGGCCGACGCGGACGCAGCCGACGGGGCCGGCGTGGGGGATGTCGCTGATCGCCAGGGCCAGCGACGCTCCGGTCACCGCGAGGGTGACGGGGTCGTTCTCCTGGTCGGTGCTCATCACCGTGGCGACGACCTGCACGTCGTTGCGGAAGTCCTTGGGGAAGAGCGGCCGCAGCGGCCGGTCCATCAGGCGGCAGGCCAGGATGGCGGCCTCGGTGGGACGCCCCTCGCGGCGGGGGAAGCTGCCGGGGATGCGGCCCGCGGCGTACAGCTTCTCCTCGTAGTCGCAGGTGAGCGGGAAGAAGTCGATGCCTTCGCGCGGTGCGTGCGACGCCACCGCGGTGACGAGCACCATGGTGTCGCCGGAGCGGACGAGCACGGCGCCGCTGGCCTGCTCGGCGATGTGGCCGGTCTCGACCGTGAGCTTTCGGCCTGTGTAGTCCAGTTCGAATTTCTGGTAGGGCATGGGAACCTCGGATGTCGGGTGTTGAGTCCCGGTCCGGGCATCTCCGCCACGGGCACCTGCGCCACCGAGGGTGAGGTGTTGGGGATGAGAGAGCGACGGTGCGGTCGCGCCATGGGCAGCGGTTCGGCGCCGATCTCCGATCGCCAACGTCTCACCGCGTCGGCCGCGCAGCGCGTCCTGTGATGGGACACCCGCGACCGGGTGGGACGTGGACGGTGTGGGGTAAAAGGGGTTTTGCTGTAGTGATGCCCACGCATCAGCGGGGCCAAACGCCCTCCCCGATGAGGGCCGCGGCCATTGAGCGGTGGCAGCTCAGCGGCGCAGTCCCAGGCGGGCGATGATGGCGCGGTAGCGCGACACATCCGTCCGGGTCAGGTAGTCCAGCATCCGCCGGCGGCGTCCGACCAGCTTGAGCAGGCCGCGCCGGGAGGCGTGGTCCTGCGGGTGCTCGCGCAGATGCTCGGTGAGCATCCTGATGCGCTCGCTGAGGATCGCGACCTGCACCTCGGCCGAGCCGGTGTCGGTCTCGTGCTGGCGGTGCTCGGCGATGATCTCGGACTTGACGCGGATGTCGGGCACTGGGATCTCCTGGGGCCCTGGAGCGGGCAGTCGCCGTGCGGAGGGCCGGTCCGTCGCCGCGCGCCGCTGGACGCGGTGCCACGGCGGGGGCTCCCCGCAGGTCGTGAGGGAGTGTACACAAAGCCGCGGGCCGGCACCCGGCCGGCCTCAGCAGGGGACGCAGACGCGGATGGCCGCGGGCACGATCTCCAGCGTCGCCGGCGCCGGGCCCACCTCCTCCCCCTCCATCTCGAAGCAGAGGGGCGGCTGCTCGAGTGGGATCACGCGCACGCGGCGGCCGCGGAGCAGGCGGATGCCGGGCTCCCCGATGTGGGTGCCCGCGTAGATGCGCCGGATGCCGGTGAGCGAGCGCATCCGCGGCAGGTCGCCGAAGAGCACCACGTCGAAGAGCCCGTCGGCGAGGTCGGCGCCGGGGGCGACGCACATGCCGCCGCCGAAGTAGCGGCCGTTGGCGACCACCACGTTCTGGTAGCGCCCCTCCTCGGCGGTGCCGTCGATCTCCACCCGCGCCGCCCGCGGCCGGTAGCTGAGCAGCGAGGCCAGCGAGTGCCAGAGGAAGGTCGCGGTGCCCCCGGCGCGCTTGCTGCTGCGATTGACGCGGGCCACCACCTCGCCGCCGATGCCGCAGTCGGCGATGTTGATGAAGTGCCGGGTCGCGGCGCCGTCGAGGGTGATCCGGCCCATGTCGACGGGACGGCTGGCGCCGGCGGCGAGCACCGCTGCGGCGGCGGCCGCGCCGGCGGGGATCCCGGCGGTGCGGCGGAAGTCGCCGCCGGTGCCGCTGGGGAGCAGTCCGAGCACCGCCCCCGGGGCCACCGGGGTCCCGTCCGCGGCCAGGAAGCCGTTGACCACCTCGTTGAGGGTGCCGTCGCCGCCCACCGCCACCACCCGCTCGCAGCCCTCGAGCAGCGCCACGCGGGTCAGCTCGGTGGCCTCCCGCGGGGCGGTGGTGAGCCGCTCCTCCACCTCCACCCCGGCGGCGGAGAGCACCCGACGCATCTCCGGCCAGCTCCGGCCGGTGCGCCCGGCGCAGCTCGCGGGGTTGACGACGGCGACGGTGGTCACCGGAGCGCCTCCGCCGGGTCGAGGAGCGCGGCCACCGCCTCGGCCAGCTCGAGCACCGGCAGCGCCGCCACCCCCTCGAGCCGCGCGGCGCAGGTGGCGCAGCCGGTGACCACCGCGGTGGCGCCCACCCCCGCGGCGGTGACGACCTCGGCGGCGAGGCGGTCGCGGT
>JAQBPI010000168.1 GCA_028287605.1 Chloroflexota bacterium | reverse complement strand
CCAGGGCGGGGTCGCCGTAGGCCTCGACCGGGTCCCAGGGATGGAGGTAGCGGACCTCGGTGATGCCCGCCTGGAGCAGCTCCTTGAGGCACCCGAAGCAGGGCTGGGTGGTGCTCGTCACCGAGGCGCCGAGGGTGCGCTGGCCGAAGCGTGCGGCGGTGAGCAGCGCATTCTGCTCGGCATGGACGCACAGGCAGACGTCGTAGGCGCCGCCGCGCAGGAACGGTCCGGCGTCGCGGTTGGCACAGCGGTGGCAGCCGCCCTCGGAGCAGTTGGCCATGCCGAAGGGGGTGCCGTTGTAGCCGGTGGAGAGCACCCGTCCCTCGAGCCAGATCACCGCACCCACCCGCCGGCCCAGGCAGTCGGCGCGGGTGCGCGCCGCGAGGGCGATCAGCAGCATGTAGAGCTGCTTGTCGGGTCGCTGCGCCCGGCCCTCCGGCGCCGACGCCGGGCTTCCGGTGGGCTCGGCGGTCACCGTTGCTCCGCGGCGCTGAGCACCCCGCCGCCAGCGGTGCCGGTGAGCTCGACGCTCACGGTCGCGGGCAGCCGTCCCACCGCCTCGGCGGCGAGTCGCTTGAAGGCCAGGCGGGTGCGCCCGCGCAGGCGGTCGTAGCGGAACTCGCCGAGGTCGAGGTCGCGCTGCAGCCGCTCGTCGTGGGGCACCTCGACGATGCCGCCGATGCGTCCCTCCAGGGCGGCGTGGAGACGCTCGACGTCGAGGTCGCCCCCGGGGGTGGTGGTGTTCAGGGCGAGGGTGCCGCGGCGCAGGTCGAAGCGGGTCTCCTCGAGGTGGGCGATGGCGCCGAGGATGATCCTGCTGGTGACCAGCTGCGGCGTGCAGACCACGACCACCTGGTCGGCGCGGCGCAGCGCGAACTGGGTCACCTCGTCGAGGAAGCCGGTGCCGCAGTCGTAGACGACCAGGTCGTAGTGGCGGCGCAGCAGGTCGTCGACGGCGGCGTAGCCGCCGCCTCCCAGCCGCGACATCTCGGCCGGGTCCTGGGGGGCGGCGAGGACGTCCATGCCGGTGGGGGTGGAGGTGACCATCGCCTCCAGCTGGTGGCGCGAGGTGATCTGGGGGAGGCTGCGCAGCAGGTCGGCGATGGTCGCCGGGACGCGGTGCGGGACCAGGTCGGCGAGGCTGCCGAAGTCGGGGTTGGTGTCGACCACGACCACCCGGTCGCCGCGCACCGAGGCGAGCACCGACCCGAGCAGGAAGGAGAGCAGGGTCTTCCCCACCCCGCCCTTGGGGCTGATCACCGCCACGGTGCGGCATCGACCCTCGAGGTTGCGCCGGATCACCGCGTCGAGCTGCTGCTCCCCGATGCGCCGGTCTGCGCGGCGCAGCGACGAGCCGCCCCGGCGGCGCCGCCGGGTGCGCAGGGTGTCGCGCCACACCGCGGCCTCGCGCACCATCGCCGGGGAGGGATCGGGGATGCGACCCCTCACCGTGGTGGGCGCCGGCGCGGGCAGCCGGGCGGCGAGCTCGACCACGTCCTTCACGGCGAGGGCGCCGAGCTGCTCGACCGAGGTCCGCCAGGCGGCCTCGGTGATGCCCGGAGGCCGCTTCCCCACCACCGCGGTTCGGGTCGCCTCGAGGGCGCCCCCGGCCCGGCCGGCCTCGGCGCAGAGCTCGGCCGGGTCGCGCTCGGAGGCGACCACGCAGAGCCGTGCCGGGATGGGCAGCGACGCCGCCGCCGCCACCGCCGTGGCGGGCTCGGCGGCGAGGCGCTCGTCCTCCCGGGCGCCGATGACCAGCTCGGCGGCGAAGACCGCGGAGATGGCGTCGGCGAGCTCGGCGGGGCCGAAGACCACGATCATGGGCGCAGGGCCACGGCAGAAGGGAGATGAGGGGACACGCCCTAGGGTACCGCCGCGTGCCGGTCGGGCGTGGGGGGCAGGCGGCTCGCTCACACGCCCTCCCACGCCGGCGGGTAGAGTCGATCGACGAAGCGTGGCGCCGACCCCCAGAGTGACGGCGCCCACCCCGGTGACCAGCTCGGACATCGATCGCGTGAACAACCAGCAGCTCGAGCGCCGCGTCGTGGAGGTGGCGGAGGCGGCTCTTGCGGAGAAGCTCTTCGTCAGCCCCATCGATGTCCTGATGGGAATCAGCTGGCTGCCTCCGTCGCACGTCGACCGCTGGCGACAGGGCCGGGTCCCGTGCCTCGAGAACGCCGTCTCGACCAATCTGAGCAAGCTCTCCACGGCGATGGGTGTCCTCCGGCGGTGGGCGGTGCATCGTGGCCTCACGCCGAGGGAGACGGGGTACGTCACATCCACACGCGATCGCCGGCCGCTCCGCTTCAGCGTCAGCGGCAAGGACGAGATCGAGCGCGCCTATCGCACGCACTGGATCTCGCCTGAGTTGGGGGAGAAGAAGCGTGAGCGGCTGGCCGAGCGGCAGAGCAGGCCGCCGGACCTGGTGGCCATCCAGGCGCTGAACGACTGGACCTGCTCGCTGTGCGAGGGGAGGGGGGGTGACCTCCTCCTGATGGAGCAGACCGGGCCCGTGTGCCTGACCTGCGCCGACATGGACCACCTCGTCTTCCTGGCCGCCGGAGACGCCACCCTCAGCCGGCGGGCCAAGAAGGCGAGCGGGCTCAGCGCGGTGGTCGTGCGCTTCAGCCGTGCGAGGAAGCGATACGAGCGGCAGGGCATCCTGGTCGAGGAGGCCGCGCTCGAGCGCGCGGAGCGCGAGTGCCTGGACGATCACGAGGCTCGGGCGCACCAGCGCGTGGTCGCGCGCGCCGGCCGCGAGCGGGAGGACGTGGCCTTCCAGAGGCAGCTGGCACTGGAGATCGAGCGGCTGTTCCCCGGATGCCCGAGCTCACGCGCCCACGCCATCGCGACTCACGCCGGTGCCCGGAGCAGCGGACGGGTGGGTCGAACCGCGGCCGCACGGGCACTGGATGCCGAGGCCGTCACGCTGGCCGTGGTCGCGTCGGTGCGGCACGAGGACACGCCGTATGACGACCTGCTGATGTCCGGCCTGCCCCGTGCCGAGGCACGGCAGCGGGTGTGGCCCGACGTGGAGCGGGTGCTGCAGGGCTGGCGCAGCCCCTGACCTCGCCACCCCGCGCGTGCGTGCAGCATGCCGACTGTCCGGAGGTCGCGCCCAGGTCCAGCCTGGCGTCCTGGGGACCGGGTGTCAGCGTCCCTGGATACAGAGCGTCTGCGTGGGGGCACCGCGAGTTCCGCGGAGCCTCGATACAGCGGGTTACGAGGTTGGACGCCGGTCCGTCTCACAGGTGGGCGTACGCTGAGCCCGGCTCTCGAAACGGCAAACCCATCGCGAGGTGGGGACGCAAAGCTACGGGCCTCGTCGTCGCGAGGTCGCCGGGCTACCGAAGGAATCTGGGAGCCCCTGACGGAGGCTCATCGCCTTGCTGTTGGCACACGCGATTCGGACCGTTCCGGCGGCACTCTCGACGCCCCACAGGGCGGAGCGGTCCCCGCCGAGCGGGGAGGGGGACCGCCCCCCCTCCCCCGTCGAGCGATCCCGACCATCGCCCGGCACCGGCCGTGACCCCAAGGCCGTCCGTGCCCAGTGCTCTGGGCTGGGCGGGGCAGGATTCGAACCTGCGACCCAAGGGTTATGAGCCCCTCGCTCTAACCGGCTGAGCTACCCGCCCGCGCGGCCTGCACTCTAGCCGACCCTTCGCTCCCGGATGGCTCGGATCACCGCGCCGCCGGCTCAGGGCGGCTCCGCCTCCACGCCGCCGTCATCGCCCCGGCGGATCCGCCACCCGCCCTCGTGGGCACGCCTCCTCCAGCGCGGCGTAGGATTCCGTCTCGTGCACGGGTGCCACGGTCGCCGGCGGGACGGCGCCCCCCACGTCCAGCCGCCATCGCGGCGGGTGCGCCGGCTGTGGCTGCTCTGCGGCTGCGCCACCGTCCTCGCCCTCACCGCCGCCGTGCCGGCGCAGGCGGCGGGCACCGCCACCCCCAACGACCCGTACTTCGTCCAGCACGACCAGTGGCCGCTCAGCGGCCAGCCGGCGAGCATCGACGCGCCCGGCGCCTGGACGGCGAGCACCGGCGCGGGCGTGCTCATCGCCGACATCGACAGCGGCGCGGACTTCAACCATCCCGACCTCGCCGGCAGGCTGGTCACCGGCGGGCGCTTCACCAGGTGCGACGGCACCCTGCAGGCCACCGACCAGCCCTCGGTGCAGGACGACGTCGGCCACGGCACCATGACCACCGGGCTGATGGTCGCCAACACCAACAACGGCACCGGCATCGCCTCGGTCGCCCCCGACGCCAGGGCGCTGATCATCAAGGTGATCGACAAGTCGGGCCAGGGCTGCGACGCCGACGTCTCCGCCGCCATCGGGTACGCCGTCAGCCGCGGGGCGAAGGTCGTCAATATCAGCCTCGGCTCGGACATCCCGCTGGCGACGCTGCTCACCGGGAGCAGCATCCCCGCGGCGGTGCGCGCCGCGGCACAGAGCGGGGCGGTGGTGGCGCTCGCCGCCGGCAACAGCTCGCTCCCGTTCAGCGACTACGACTCGGTCACCGACGTCGCCCTCGTGGTCGGGGCGCTCGGACCCGACGCCTCCGTCGCTCCCTACTCGACCGGCGGCGGCGGGGTGAACGTCTACGCCCCCGGGGGCGACAGCGGGCAGTCGACCACCGGCCCGCACGCCAAGGGGCAGGTGCTCTCCACCGCGCTCACCAACGGCGGCTACACGGCCGAGCAGGGCACCTCGTTCGCCGCACCACACGTCGCCGGCGTGCTCGCGCTGCTGCTCTCCTGCGGGCTCGACGGCCCCCAGGCGCGCCAGCGCATCCTCGCGACCGCGCGCGGGAGCGCAGGCGGGGTACCGCGCCTCGACGCGGCGCTGGCGGTGCACGGCGCCGGTCACTGCTGAGCGGCGGCACCGCGGCCGGCGCCGAACCGGACCCCGAGCTGGGCCGGTGGGAGGCCGCCGGGCTGCTCGACGGGCTCTCCGAGCCGGAGCGCCGCGCCCGCATCCAGCTGCTCGAGGATCTGAGCCGCCAGGGCGCCACCCTCGAGGAGCTGCGCGGCGCCGCCACCGAGAACCGCCTCGCCCTTCTCCCCGCCGAGCTGGCGCTGGGCGGACGGGGCGAGTACACGCTCGACGACGTCGCCCAGCGCGCCGGCGTCGACCCGCACCTGCTCCGTGCCCATGCGACCGCGCTCGGCCTCACCCTCCCGGCCGCCGACCTGCCCGTGGCCGGCGAGGAGGACGTGGAGGCGGCGCGCGTCCTCGCCCGGGTGGTCGAGGCGGGGCTGCCCCCGGACGGCCTCCTGGAGATGGCGCGGATCTCCGGACAGTGGCTGCCCGCGCTCGCTCAGACGGTGGTGCGGATGGTGGGGGAGGCGTTCCTCCGCCCCGGCGACAGCGAGCTCGACGTCGCCCGCCGGTACCGGGCCGTCGCCGAGGAGCTGCGCCCCCTCCTCGGCCAGACCCTCGAGCACCACCTCACCCAGCATCTCCGCCAGGCGATCCGCTCCGAGGTGCTCAGCCACTCCCAGATCGCCGGCGGGCGGGGGTCGGGGGTCGAGCCGGTGGCCGTGGCCTTCGCCGACCTGTCCGGCTTCACCCGGCTGGGGGCGCGGGTCCCGGCGGACGAGGTGGGACGGGTGGCGGGCCGGCTGGCGGCCCTGGCCGCGGCGGCCGTGGTCCCGCCGGTGCGGCCGGTCAAGTACCTCGGTGACGCCGCCATGCTGGTGTCACCCGACCCCGCCGCGATGCTCGACTCCCTGCTCCGCCTCTGCGCCGCGGTCGACGCCGAGCGCGAGACCCTGCCTCCACTCCATGCCGGGGCCGCCTTCGGGCCGGCGGTCCCGCGTGCCGGCGACTGGTTCGGGCACACCGTCAACCTCGCCAGCCGCATCTCCGGTGTCGCCCGGGCGGGCACCGTCGTCGGCGACTCCGCGCTGCGCGAGGCCACCGCCAGCGGCTACGACTGGACCCGGCTGCCGCGCCACCACCTCCGCGGCGTCCCCGGCCGGGTCGATCTGCACCGGCTGCGCGGACCGCGGGCGGAGGAGGGCGGCTGAGGGGCTCGACTATCATGTCGCCGACGTCCGGCCACCGGGCGTCCTCAGGAGATGACGGGGGCGGAGGCCACGGAATGAGGGCTCGGGACGACGTCGTGCCCGCGCTGGCGCGCTCGCCACTCTTCGCGGGGATCTCGAAGCACGAGCTCCAGGAGATCGCGGGGACCTTCGACGAGACCACCTTCCTCCCCGAGCACGGCGTGCTCCACGAGCACCGGATCGGGCTGGAGTTCTTCTTCATCCTCGACGGCACGGCCACCGTGGAGGTCGACGGCACCCAGATCGCCGAGCTGGGGCCGGGCGACTTCTTCGGCGAGGTCAGCGCCCTCGACGGCGGGCCGCGCACCGCCACCGTCCGCGCCAGGACCATGCTCCGCTGCCTGGTGCTGCCCAACGGCACCTTCCGGGAGTTCCTCATGGCCCACCCGCGGGTCGCGGTCAACCTCATCCCCGAGCTCGTCCGGCGCTTCCGTTCCTACGCCAGGAGCGAGTAGCCCCCTCCTCGGAACGCCTCACAGCCTTCGAACGCGTCCAGCTCTTGACCAGAACTGATATCGATGATATAAGTTTATCGACCAGCGCGCGAGGGCGCTGATCAGAGAGTTGGGGGCTACCTGCGGCGGCCCCGACGGCCGCCCGAGAGGAGATTCACGATGGCCATGACCGAACCGCCCATCGTCGCCGAGGAGCGCGACGAGGCCCACATGTCCGGCAGACCGGTGATGGCGCGCCGGCGCACCATGGTGGCGGGCGACCCCTCCTATCGGATGGTGCAGATCGTCTGGTTCCTGCTCGGCCTCGTCGAGGCGATCATCGGTCTGCGTGTCGTCTTCCGCGCCGCCGCGGCCAACGACACCGGCTTCGTCTCCTTCATCTACGGGCTCAGCGCTCCCCTGGTGGCGCCCTTCCGTGGCATCACCGCCGACTACGCCAGCAGGGGCAACGTGGTCGAGATCGGCTCGCTGATCGCGATGCTCGTCTATCTCATCACGGCCTACCTCGTGGTCAAGCTGGTGCGCATCCTGACCGCTCCCCGGACCGACGCCCATGGCGGCACCACCACCTACGACTGACCTGTTCTCACACGGCTGACCTGTTCCCGACCGGGCCCGGGACGCGGATGCGTTCCGGGCCCCTCCTGTTCGTGTCAGGGTTCGCGGCGGGGATGCGGCAGTGGGCTGGGGAGGCTCAGGGCCAGGCACACCGGCGGCTGGGGCAGGAGACATCCGCCCGGGACCGGCGCCGGCGGCGAGGCGGCGAACCGGCAGGCGTAGTCGTGGTCGACGCCGTCGGTCCACTGCACCAGCCAGACCGCGCCACCGGTGAACGCGTATGCGGGGTCGCAGTAGTGCGGGGCACTGGCATTGCCGGCGGCGGGGTCCGTCTCCGCGTACCAGACCGGCACCCCGGGCCGGTAGTCCCTCCCGGGGATCCGCGCCCACATCTCGTTGATCGAGTAGACGCCCGCGCTCATGCCGTGCGACCCCAGCATGTCGAGCGCCGCCTGGATGACCAGGGCATTGAGGCCGAGGTGGGGCGGGTCGGCCCAGTAGTTGGCGGTCTCCACGTCGAGCCACCACATCGCCGGCTCGGCGCCGGCGTCGCGGGCGCGGGAGACCGCGTCGGCGGCGGCGTTCCAGCCGTAGTTGTAGGCGGTGCACGGGTTCTGGGACGGCTCGCACCCGCCCGCGGGACCCTGCAGCGCATGGGCGGCGAAGCTCTGGTACTCCGGCCGCGCGTAGTTGACGTTGAGGTACACCGAGGCGTGCGACCCCGCTCTGTGCGCCCAGGTGAACTCCGACCGGAAGCAGGGGTTGCCGGTGAAGGCGCGACCGCCGGTGACACCGACGATGCCGAAGGCGGGGTCGTCGGGGTAGTCGCGGCCGCACTGCGGGAAGGAGATGTCGTTGCCGACCGCCTGGGCCGGGTAGTGGGCGGCCGCCGCGGCGCGCACCGGGGTTGGGGCCACGAGCCAGACGCCCAGGCCCGTGCTCAGCGCGAGCAGCATGCCGAGCAGGCGAAGGACGGGGACGGGAGGCGTCGTCGCCGTGAGGTGCATGGACGTCGAGGGGGAGAGGCGGCGGGCGCCGTCGGGCCCGGCTGCGAACCCTAGCGCATCGCCGGTGGGCGCGCCAGCCCCGGTCGCGGGATCAGTCGGGCTCGTGCGGAGCCTCCGGGGAGGCTGCGCCGGGCCGCGCGGCGCTGTGCGGTGGCGCTGCGGAGCGTCTGGCGCGCGGCGGGCACCCCATGGCGGGCGCCACAATGACCCGCTGACGGGGTTCACCGAGGAGGCGGGTTGATGAGCGCGGAGACCATGCGCGAGGCGGCTGCAGAGGCCGGTGAGGTTCTCGTCGAGTTCGAGGAGGTCCTCCGGCGGATCTCCGACGCCGACCTGCACCGGGCCATCCCGGACGGGGGGTGGACGGTGGCCCAGGTGGTCTCCCACACCCACCTCTCCGGCCTGCTGTGGATCGCCGCCGTCGAACGGCTGCGCCACCGTCCGGAGCTGACCGGGTTCCGCGAGGAGGTCGGCCACGACGCCATGGGCTCGCTGCCCGCCTCCGCCGAGGAGGCGGCGAACCGCATCGCCTCGCTCCGCGGGGCGCTCGACGACTGCCTCCCCGCCGCCGACCCGGCGGTGCTGGGGAAGGAGGCGGAGTTCGTCCCCCTGCCCCGTCTGACCACCGCCGACCTGCAGCCCCTGATCGTGGGCCACCTGCGCGCCCACCTCGAGCAGGCGCGGGAGATCCTGCGGGTGCGGGGGGCGCTGCCCGAGGCGGTGGGCCGCTGACCCGCGGTCGGCGGCCGGGCGGGTGACGATGCTGGCCGCCGCCGGCTCCAACCTGCTGGCCGCCCGCTACCAGATGGCGCTCTCGCTCGGCTGGCACATCGTGGTCGCCTGCCTCGGCGTCGGGTTCCCCATCGTCATCCTCGTCACCGAGGGCCTGGGGCTGCGCCGCGGCGACACCGTCCACCGTGACCTCGCCCGGCGCTGGTCACAGGCCGCCGCGGTGCTCTTCGCGGTCGGCGCGGTCTCGGGGACGATCCTCTCCTTCGAGATGGGCATCCTCTGGCCGCAGCTGATGGGCGGCTACGGCGCGGTCTTCGGGCTGCCCTTCGCGCTGGAGGGATTCGCCTTCTTCATCGAGGCGATCTTCATCGGCATCTACCTGTACGGCTGGAACCGGCTGAGCCCGAGGCGGCACCTGCTGACCGGCGTGCCCGTGGTCGTCGCCGGGGTGCTCTCGGCCTTCTTCGTGGTCTGCGCCAACGCGTGGATGAACGACCCCCAGGGATTCCGGCTGGTGGGCGGGAGGGTGCTCGACCCCGACCCGATCGCGGCGATGTTCAACCCCGCGACGCCGGTGCAGTCGGCGCACATGATCATCGCGGCAATCATGGTCACCGGCTACCTGGTGGCCGCCGTGCACGCGCTCGGCCTGCTCCGCGGCCGCCGCGGGCCCGGGCAGCGGGCCGCCTTCCTGATCCCGTTCACCCTCGCCGCGGTGTTCACGCCGGCGCAGATCGTGGTCGGCGACGCCGCGGCGCGCTACGTCGCCGACCGTCAGCCGGTGAAGCTGGCGGCCATGGAGGCGCAGGTCTCCACCGAGATCGGGCCCGCGGAGCACGTCGGCGGGGTGGTCGTCGACGGGCGGCTGCGCTACGCGGTCGTCATCCCCCACGGGCTCTCGCTGCTGCTCACCGGGCGCACCGACACCCGTGTCTCCGGGCTCGACGCCGTGCCCGTCGACCAGCGCCCGCCGGTGAACGTGGTGCACCTTGCCTTCGACCTGATGGTGGGCATCGGCACCGCCCTGCTCGTCCTCGGCGCCTGGCTGGGCGTCACCTGGGGACGGCGCCGCGACCTGCCGCGCTCGCGGTGGTTCCTGCGCGCGGCGGTGCTGGCCGGGCCGGCGGCGGTCGCCGCGCTGGAGGCCGGGTGGGTGACCACCGAGGTGGGACGCCAGCCCTGGATCGTCTACCGGGTGATGCGCACCGCGGATGCGGTGAACACCGCTCCGGGGCTGGCCATCGGCCTGGTCGTGCTCGTCGGCGTCTACACCGTGCTCACCGTGTCCACCGTCTACGTGCTGCGCCGGCAGGGCCCGGTGGCGAGCGCCTGACCATGGCTCAGATCGTGCTCGTGTTCCTCTGGGCCGGGATCACCGCGTACGTCCTCTTCGGCGGGGCCGACTTCGGCGCCGGGCTGTGGGACCTGCTCGCCGGCGGCCCCGAGGACGGGGCGCGCGAGCGGGCGCGCATCGAGCACTCCATCGGGCCGGTGTGGGAGGCCAACCACGTCTGGCTGATCTTCGCCCTGGTGGTGGTGTGGACCGCCTTCCCCACCGCCTTCGCGGCGATCATGGCGACGCTGTCGATCCCGCTCACCGCGGTCGCCTTCGGCGTCATCCTGCGCGGCTCCGCCTTCGCCTTCCGCAAGTCGGTCACCGAGCCCGCCCTGCAGAGGCTGTTCGGCGCCTCCTTCGCCCTCTCCTCGGTGGTCACCCCCTTCTTCCTGGGCACCTCCGCCGGAGCGATCGCCTCCGGCCGGGTTCCCACGGCGATCGGCGACGGCGACGTCCTGCGCAGCTGGCTCACCCCCAGCGGGGTGCTGGGCGGGACGCTGGCGGTGGGGATCTGCAGCTACCTCGCCGCCGTCTACCTCTGCGCCGACGCCCGCCGCTCGGGGGAGTCCGACCTCGCCGAGCGGTTCCGCCGGCGCGCGCTGCTGATGGGGGTGCTGGTCGGCGTGGTCGCGTTGGGCGGGATCGTGGTGCTCCAGCAGGACGCCCCGCGCCTCTTCGGCCGGCTCACGGGCCCGGCACTGCCGCTGATCTTCGCCAGCGGCGCCCTCGGCCTCGCCTCGCTGGCGCTGCTGACGGTGCGCCGCTACCTCGCGGTGCGGGTCACCGCCGCGCTGGCGGTGGTGGGGGT
>JAQBPI010000162.1 GCA_028287605.1 Chloroflexota bacterium | reverse complement strand
GGTCACCGCCGGCTGGGGGGTCGCGGGCGCCGGCGGCGGGGGGACGGCGGCGATCCGCGGAGCCGGTCGCACGGCCGCCGGCACGCGCACCGGCGTGGGCGGGACGTCGCCGAGTGAGGCCTGCAGGGCCTCGAGGGCGATGCCCGCCGACTCGGTGGTGATCCACCTCTCCCTGCCGAAGAAGCCGAACTGGGGCGCCTCGCGGTAGGGGTAGCCGGACAGCGGCGCCGGCGTGAACATCTGCAGCGCCACCCGCACCATCTCCGCCTCGGCGGCGGCGTAGCGGCCGCCGGTCAGCGCGTCGGCGTGGTGGAAGGCGCCGAGCATGGCCAGCTGGCGGGTCTCCTTGTAGCTGCTGTCGACCGCGCCGGTGGCCATGTCGAGGGTGAACCAGTAGCCGCCGCGAGCGGTGTCGTGGAGGCCTCCGGCGGGGCCGGCGAGGGTGTCGAGCATCTCCTGGGCGCGGGCGATGTAGGCGGCGTTGTGGGTGGCGGCGCCGGCGTCGAGCAGGGCGCTGATGTCGTCGGCCTGCTCGCCGATCTTGGCGTGCTGGTCCCAGACCGCCCCCTGGCAGACGATGCGGTCGAAGAGGTGGTGGGCGGTGTCGAAGGTCTGGGCGACGACCACGTCGACCTCGCGCGCCCCCAGCGCCGCCCACGTCACGTCGCCGAAGCGGGCGCCGGCGTCGGCCAGGGCGAGGCCGCTCTCGAGGTCGTGGTCGACGCGGTAGCCGTCGGCGCAGGTGGCCGCCGCCTCCGCCGTCGAGGCGCTGAGCGGGCCGTGGGAGACCCCGGTGACGGGGTCGACGATGGTGGCGAGGTGGGCGGCGAAGGCCCGCGCCTCGTCGCTGAAGGCGCGGCCACCGCCCAGGTCGGCGAGCCGCAGCAGCTCCCAGTAGACCCAGCCCTTGTCGGAGCCGTAGCGCTGGAACTCGCCCTGCACCACCGGCGCCAGGCGGGCGATCGCCGCCGCCTGCGAGCGGTCGCCGGGGTGGCGCCGCTGGTACCGGAGCATGTTCGCCAGGTCGCGCAGCTCGGTGAGCCCGTCGTGGCGGGTGACCATCCCGCCGGGCTGGTTCACCTGGGAGGGATCGTCGACCGACCAGTTGATGTAGAGGCCACCGACCGCCGGGTTCCACCCGTGGGTGCTGATCTCGTCGAGCACGGCGCGGACCACGGTGTCCGGGGAGGCGGCGTGCGCCGGCCGGGCGCTCAGCGGCGAGGCGATGGCGAGCAGCGTGACGGCGAGCGCGAGCGCCGGCCGGCGACGATGACACGCGCGGGTCCGATGGGCCCCCATGCGCGACTTCCCTTCCCTGTTCCTGTCCGCGGAGACGGCCCGCCTCCGCCCGCGACATCATGAGGCACGGCGGTTCAGCGAGGTGTCAGCGAGATCAGGCTCGGGCCATCACCAGCAGGTGGCGCACCTCGCGCTCGCCCCAGGCGGGGTGGCGCAGGGGGGCGTTGCGGTGCACCTCGTAGACGTTCCGCCGGCCCTCGCGGCGGCGGCTGATGTAGCCGCCCGTGATCAGCTCGCCGACGATGCGCTGCGCCGCACGCTCGGTGATCCCGACGGTCGCGGCGATGTCCCGGACCCGCATGGTCGGCTCGTTGGCGATGCAGAGGAGCACCAGGCCGTGGTTGCTGAGCAGTGTCCAGGCCGGACGTTCGGTCGGTGGCGGGGACGCGTCGCGCTGTGACTCTCGTTCCATGGGCGACCCGAGTATATCGCCGCCAGTGGCGCACACCGGTGGCCGATGCAACATCTTTTCAGGTGAACCAAACCGTGGAAGACTGTGACCATGAGCGCACCCCTCGATCGCCCCCTCCGTCCCTTCGACCGCGCCCGGCGGCTGGCACAGCAGCGGGGAGCCCCGGTCTTCGTCGCCGGCGGCGAGGTCCTGCTGGTGAAACCCAAGGGCGCCTCGGCGACGGTGTGGCCCAACGGGACGGTCACCTGGGGCAGCGCCGCGATGGGGGCTCGCGACATCGAGCGGCGGCTCCGGCCGCCCGCGGCCTGAGCGTCAGCCCGCCGCCGTCGCCTCCGCGGCGGCGAGCAGGGATCGGCCCTGCGGGATCGTTGTACGTAGGGTCGCGTGCGACCGCCGGGGATGACGGCGGCGTCCCGCCGGCCCGTGAGGTCGGATCTCCGTCCGTGAGCGAATCCCAGGCTTCTGCAGAGCCCCTGATAGCATGAGCGGCACACGATGCTGACGGCGGCGGACTCGACAGCCCCCGGGTGTCCCCGACGGCGGGGCGTCGCCGCCGCCCTGCTGCGCTCCGCCCCGATGCGCGTGCTGGGGACGGGGGTCGGCCTGCTCCTCCTCGTCCGTGCCGTCAACGTGCCCGAGGCGGCCCGGCGGCTCGCCGACGTCAGCCCCGGCTGGGTGGCCGCGGGGGTCGGCCTCACCGGCGTCTCGGTGCTCCTCGGCATGGTGTCCTGGGCGGTGCTGCTGCGCGGCCCGGGACCGTGCCCCGGCTGGCCGTCGCTGATCTCGCTCTACCTCCGCGCCCTCTTCGCCGGCCAGCTGCTCCCCGGCGGCGTCGGCGGCGACGCGGTGCGGGTGGTGGAGACGGGACGGCGCATCGGCAGCGGCCCGGCGCTCGCCGCGGTGGTCGGCGGCCGGCTCGCCGGCGCCCTCGGGATCGCCCTCTGGGGAGCCTTCGCCGCCCTGGTCATGCGCGACCGCCTCGACGCCCGCCTCGGCCTCATGCCCGCCGCGGTGGCGGCCTCGCTGGCCCTGCTCGTCCTCGTCCTGCTGGCGGGGCTGCTGTGCTCCGACACCCTGGTCCGCCGCCTCGGCGCCGGCGCCGGGCCGGTGCGCCGGCTGCTGGCGGCGGCCCGCCCCTTCACCGGCACGTTCGACGGCTACGCCCACCACCCCCGGCTGCTGGCCGCCTCGCTCGGCAGCGGTGTGGCCAGCTGGGGCTTCAACCTCCTCGCGCTCAGCACCATGGCCCACGCGGTGGGGATCAGCACCGACCCGGAGGTGTTCGCGCTGGTGATCCCGATCTCCCTGCTCGGCACCCTGGCGCCCTTCTCGGTCAACGGCCTGGGCTTGCGCGAGGGGATCCTGGTCGGCCTGCTCGCCCACGACGGCATCGGCACCACCCAGGCGGCCTCGGTCTCGCTGCTCGTCGACCTGCAGATGGCGCCCTTCGCGGTCGCCGGCGCGGTCATCTGGGGGCTCGGCCGCCGCGCCCGTCGCGCCGCCGACGCCGCCCTCTCCCCGGCGCTGGTCCCCGAGGCGGCCTGACCGAGCAGAGCCCTCTACTGGCGGCGGAGGCGCACCCGGCGCTGCGAGCTGCACTCCCAGTCGGAGTCGCCGCCGTGACGGTAGGAGCGGCGGCCCTGGACGAGGGTGCGCCGCAGCTGCCCCACCCACTGGACCAGGGCGAACATCAGCAGCACCACCAGGCCTGCCAGCGTGACGTAGGTCATGACCCCATACCCCCGGCTCCGTCCTCGCTGAGTGGAACGGGGCCCACGGCGCGCGGTTACAGTGCCCCGCCTGGCTGTGCCAAGCTGCGCAGGGGGCCGCTCCGCCGCCCTTCCCAGCTCCGCCAGGCACCGCCCAGGGGGACCACCGCCGATGACCGCAGCCAGCCGCTTCGGAGTGGTGGGCATGGCCGTGATGGGTCAGAACCTGGCCCGTAACCTGGCCCACCACGACGTGCCCGTAGCGGCGTTCAACCGCACCGCGGCACGCACCCGGGAGTTCTTCGCCGAGCACGGCGCCGAGGGGGCGATCACCCCCACCTACTCGCCGGAGGAGCTGGTGGCCGCGATCGAGCGCCCCCGGCCCATCCTGCTCATGGTCAAGGCGGGCGATCCCGTCGACGCCGCCATCGCCGAGCTCCTCCCCCACCTCGACCCCGGCGACATCGTCATCGACGGCGGCAACTCGCTCTTCACCGACACCCGCCGCCGCTCCGCGGAGATCGAGGGGCAGGGGTTCCGCTTCATCGGCACCGGCGTCTCGGGCGGCGAGACCGGCGCGCTCGAGGGGCCGAGCATCATGCCCGGGGGCTCGGCGGAGGCGTACGAGGCGGTCGCGCCGGTGCTCACCCGCATCGCCGCCCAGGTGGACGGGACCCCCTGCTGCACCCACATCGGCACCGACGGCGCCGGGCACTACGTGAAGATGGTGCACAACGGCATCGAGTACTCCGACATGCAGCTCATCGCCGAGGCCTACGACCTGCTCCGCCATGCGCTGCGGCTCAGCGACGCCGAGCTGGCCGGGATCTTCGCCACCTGGAACAGCGGCGAGCTGGAGTCGTACCTGATCGAGATCACCGCCCGGGTGCTGGCCAAGACCGACGACACCGGCGGCGCCCTGGTCAACTCCATCGTCGACCAGGCCGAGCAGAAGGGCACGGGACGGTGGACCAGCGAGAACGCGCTCGAGCTCGGGGTGCCGCTCACCTCGATCACCGAGGCGGTGTTCGCGCGGATGCTGTCGGCACGCCGCGAGGAGCGCGCCGAGGCGGCCTCGCTGCTCGCCGGGCCCACCGACGGCTTCCTCGGCGACGGCGCCGACCACCGCCTCGTCGACGACGTCCGCGACGCCCTCTACGTGTCGAAGATCGTCAGCTACGCCCAGGGGTTCGACCAGATGGTCGCCGCCGCCGAGACCTACGGCTGGAATCTCCACCTCGGCGCCATCGCCACCATCTGGCGGGGCGGCTGCATCATCCGGGCGCGCTTCCTCGACCGCATCCGCGAGGCCTACGAGGAGCACCCGGCGCTGCGCAGCCTGATGCTCGCGCCCTTCTTCCGCGAGGCGCTCGCCACCCGGCAGGACGCCTGGCGCCGGGTGGTGCGCGACGCCGTCGAGCTGGGCGTGCCCGTCCCCGCCTTCGCCTCCTCGCTCTCGTACTACGACGGGCTGCGCCGCGAGCGCGGCCCCGCCAACCTCATCCAGGGGCTGCGCGACCTCTTCGGCGCCCACACCTACCGGCGCACCGACCGCGAGGGCACCTTCCACACCCGCTGGGACCAGGACGGCGCCGAGGTGCGGATCGACGGCTGAGGACGCCCCTCCCGACGCGCGGGACCGTCGACCCGGGCCCGAGCAGGCGGTCGACCGCGCCCGGCTCGTCGAGCACTCGCGCTCCGCGCAGCTGCGGCTGGTGCGCTTCCTCTACTGCGACATGGACGGCATCACCCGCGGCAAGGCGACCGGCACCACCCAGCTGGCCGAGCGGCTGGAGGGCGGCATCGGCCTGACCGTGGCGATGCAGGCCTTCACCATGCTCGACCGGCTCGCGCCGGTGCCCGGCATGGGCCCGGTCGGCGAGATCCGCCTGGTCGCCGACCCCTCCACCTTCGTGGTCGCCCCGTACGCGCCCCACACCGGCGTGGTGCTCGTCGACATGGTGACCACCGGCGGAGAGCCCTACGACGCCGACGGTCGCGCCTTCCTCCGGCGGATGGTGGAGCGGGCCGCGGGCCACGACCTGGCGATGATCGCCGCCTTCGAGCCGGAGTGGTCGCTGGCGCGCCGGCAGGACGGCGAGCTGGTGCCCTTCGACGCCAGCCTCTGCTTCGACGCCCGCGGCATGGACGGCGCCGCCGAGGTGATCGACGAGGTGGTGACGGCGCTGGAGGAGCAGGGGATGCCGGTCGAGCAGTACTACCCCGAGCTCGGCCACGGCAGCAGGAGCTCTCCATCCGCCACGCCCCGGCGCTGCAGGCCGCCGACCAGCACCTGCTCTACCGCGAGACGGTGCGGTCGATCGCACGCCGCCACGGCCTCCACGCCACATTCGCACCCAGGCCGTGGCCCGACCAGCCCGGCAACGGCTGCCACCTCCACCTCTCC
>JAQBPI010000158.1 GCA_028287605.1 Chloroflexota bacterium | reverse complement strand
CCGCAGCTCGGCGACCAGCCGGCCCCCCGGGCGCAGCGCGGCGGCGAGGCGGCGCAGCACCGCCGTCTGCTCGCGCCGCGGGAAGGCCTCGAGGATGAAGTACACGAGGAGCACCGCGTCGAAGTCGCCCCGCCCCTCGAAGGTGCGCAGGTCGGCGCGGTGGAACTCCGCCGCGACCCCCGCCTCCCGGGCGAGGACGCGGGCGTGGCGGAGCACCGGCTCGCCGGTGTCGACGCCGACCACGTCCCAGCCCATGCGGGCGAGGCGGACCGCGTAGAGGCCCGGCCCGCAGGCGGCGTCGAGCACCCGTCCCGGCGGCGGGGCGATGAGCCTGGCCAGGCGGGCGACGTGGCGCTCGATCGCGGGGATGCGGCGGCTGGCGCCGTCGTGCCTCTGGTCGAGGTGCTCGCGGAGCAGCCGGCGGCTCATCACCGGGTCGCCCCAGTCGAGCTCGGCGGCGGCGTCGAAGGCCGTGGGGAGCCGCGGGATGGTGGAGGGACGCAGCCGCCGTCTCATGCCCGCGTACGGTAGTACTCTCGCGGTGTGACGCCTCCTCACTGGTTGGTGCTGGTCGCCGGAGCGCTGGCCGGCGGCTACGTCGTGGGGAGCATCCCGGTGGCCTGGCTGGTGGTGCGCCGCGGCCGCGGCGTCGATCTCCGCCAGACCGGCCGGGGTCAGACGGGCGCGCTCGACGCCCTGGTGGTCGGGGGCTTCCGCGCCGCCGCCCTCACCGTGGCGCTGGAGCTGATCAAGGGCGCGGTGGTCGGCCTGGGGGCGCGCGTCTACGACGGTGACCCCTGGTTCGCCGCCACCGCGATCGCCGGCTGCGTGGTCGGCGACGCCTTCCCGATCGGCATCCGCCGCGGCCGCCGCGGCATCGCCCCCCTGGTCGCGGGGGTGGTGGCGGCGCTGCCCTCGGCCTGGTGGGCGGGGGTGATCATCGCCCTCCCCGGGGTGGTGCTCCTGGGCATGCGCGGCCGCGCCTTCGAGCAGCTGGTCGCCCTCTGCGTGCCCCTCGGGCTGCTCCTCGGCACCCGCGACGCGCGCACCCTCGGCCCCGCGGCGGTGATCGTGATCGCCCTGGTCGCCCGCAACCGGCTGCGCGCCCGTCACCACCGCCGCGAGGCCCGGCGCTGGACCGAGCTCGCCGATCCCGGCGTCCCCCTGGTCGTCGAGGCCCCCCGAGGCCCTGGTAGGCTCCCCGATTCGTGAGCGGTGGAATCGGCGGCTTCGTCCGGGACTTCGTCGAGAGCCACGGCCTCGCCGCGGTCTTCGGCCTGATGGCGGCCGAGTCCTGCGGCATCCCCTTCCCCAGCGAGGTGATCATGCCGGTGGCCGGCGCGGTCGCCGCCGGCGCCCTGGTCGGCGGGTCGCACCTCGGCCTGGTGCCGGCGATCATCGCCGGCGCCGCCGGCAACCTGGTCGGCTCGCTGATCGCCTGGGTGCTCGCCGCCCGCTTCGGCGAGCCGCTCCTGCTCGGCCCCGGCCGCTACGTGGGCATCTCGCGCTCGCACATCGAGCTCGCGGACCGCTTCTTCCGGCGCCGCGGGCTGCTCGCCGTGTTCCTCGGCCGGATGCTGCCCGTGATCCGCACCTACATCTCGTTCCCCGCAGGGCTGGCGCGGGTCCCGCTGGTCCCGTTCGCGACCCTCACCTTCGCCGGCGCCCTGCCCTGGTGCACGGCCCTCGCCGTCGCCGGCTACGAGGTGGGCGCCAACTACGACCGCGTCTCGGGCCCCATCGAGAAGGCGGCGATCGCGATCGCGGTGCTGGTGGCGGCAGGGGTGATCGCGTGGATCGTCCGCGGCCGCAGGGCCGGCGGCGCCGCCGACTGACCTCTAGAGGGCTGCGCTGGGCGGCGGGGTCACCGTCACCGCCGCGCCCCACTCGCTGAAGTCGAAGGTGGCGTTGCTGACGCCGGGGCTGCCGCCGGAGCCGGCCTGGCCGCAGTCGGGACGGCCGCCGGGGGTGGCGACCGCGTGCTGGACCACCCGGACCAGCCGCGGGGGGCCGGTGACGCTGACGTACACCGTGGACGGAGATGCCCCCGGCGCCCTGCCGTCGTCCTCCACCGCGACGACCCGCCGGCCGTTCACGGTCGACACCGCGCCCCTGGTCAGGCCGCCGTGCTCGAGCCGCCCGCAGCGGACGGTGCTTGCCAGGGTCAGCGAGCGGGCGTTGGTGGCGAGGTCGGCGGGCGCGGTCACCCACGGGCCGTTCCTGCTCTGCGATGCGTAGACCCTGTCGGGCGTCACCACCATGTAGATCGACGTTCCCTGCACCGTGAGGGTGATGCTGGCGGCGTTCTGGGTGTCGAGGACGTCGATGTCGTTGCTGGCGCCGCCGGTGTCGACCTGGTGGCCCGCGATGTGCACCGACCTCTCCGAGGCCATGGAGGTGAGGAAGTCGTCGTAGATCTGCTGGGCGCTGCGTGTCTCCTCCGCCCTCGCGGTGGGCGACGCGGTGCTCGGCCCCGAGGACCCGCAGGCGGCGAGACCGGCGGTGGCGAGCAGCAGCAGGGGTCGGTGACGTCGGTGGGTCATGGGCATTCCCGTCATCGGCCGCATGGTAACGCTGCGCCGCGATGGGGTTGGCTGCAGACAGGGGTGGGCTGTTTGCCCCATTGACCGCGGCCGTCGCGCGGCCCAGCATTCGCGCGGAGATGCTGGCGCCCAGGGACGTGCCGAGCGTAGACGCCAAGGCCGTGATCGCCGAGGTCCATCGTCTCTACCCTGCCGTCTACCGTCGCTTCCAGGCGTCCCGGCAGCGCATCCCCGGGTCCGACGTCACCCCGCGCATGCTCGGGCTGCTCCGCCTCCTCGCCGTCGCCGGCCCGCTCAGCGTCGGCGAGCAGGCGCGCCACCTCTGCCTCAGCCGGGCGACCGCCACCGAGCTGCTCGACCGGCTGGAGAGCAAGGGGCTGGTGGCCCGCATCCGCGACGGGCACGACCGCCGCCGGGTCTTCGTCTCGCTCACCACGTCGGGCCGGGCCCGCGCCGCCGCCCACCCCGAGGTGCTCGCCTGCGACGACCTGCTTCGCGCCGTGGAGCAGATGACCCCGGCCGACCGCCGCGCCCTGATCACCGGGATGCGGGCGCTGCTCGCCGCCGCCGAGCAGGTCGAGGGCGGCGAGGTCCAGCAGGAGGTCGGCTAGCCGGCTCCCGCCCCGTCAGCCGAGGGGGATGATCTCCACCAGCGTGCCCTCGGGCACCCGGCTGCCCGCCGCCGGCAGCGCCACCAGGCAGTCGGCGAGCACCATCGAGCGCAGGATGCCCGAGCCCTGGGCGCCGGTGAGCCGCACCCCGGGCGGCCCGCCGTCCGCGTCCCGCTCCAGGATGCCCCGGTGGAAGGTCTCGAGCCCCTCCGGCTTGTCCATCGGCTCCAGGGTTCGCGCCACCGAGCGCGGACGGTGGGGCTGGCTCGCCCCCTGGAGGGCGAGGATGGCGGGGCGGGCGAAGAGCTCGAAGGTGACCTGGCTGCTCACCGGGTTGCCGGGCAGGCCGATGAAGGGCACCCCGCGCACCGAGCCCACCGCCAGCGGCCTGCCGGGACGCATCGCCACCCGCCAGAGGTCGAGCGAGCCCATCTCCTCGACGACGTCGCGGACGTGGTCGTGGTCGCCGACGCTGACCCCGGCGCTGGTCACCACCAGGTCGCAGCGGGCGCCCTCCTCGAGGTGCCGGCGGAGGTCGTCCACGGTGTCGCGCGCGATGCCCAGGCGCACCGGGTCGCCGCCCGCCTCCCGCACCGCTGCCGAGACCGAGACCGCGTTGCTGTCGACGATCTGCCCCGGCCCCGGCTCGCGCTCGGGCTCGACCAGCTCGTCGCCGGTGCTGAGCACCGCCACCCGGGGACGCCGTCCCACCTCCAGCCACACCTCCCCGAGGGCGGCGCAGGCGGCGAGGTCGCCGGAGCGCAGCCGGCGGCCGGCGGTCAGCACCTCGTCGCCGGCGCGCATGTCCTCGCCGGCGAGGCGCACGCTGGTGCCGTGCGGGGCGGCGACGCGGACCGCCACGGTCGCGCGCCCGTCGTCGGTGTCCTCGTGGCGCACCACCGTGTCGGCGCCCTCGGGCAGGGGGGCGCCGGTCATGATCCGCATCGCCGTGCCCGGCTCCAGCCCGTGCGCGGGCACGGCGCCGGCCCGCGACTCGCCGCGGACGGGAAGCACCGCGGGGTGCTCCCCGGTCGCGCCGGCGATGTCGGCGGCGAGCACCGCGTAGCCGTCCATCGCCGAGTTTGCGAAGGGCGGGAGGGTGCGCCGGCTCACCACCGGCGCGGCGAGCACCCGACCCAGCGCCTCGGCGAGCGGCACCCGCTCGCTGCGCAGCGGGGTGAGCGCGCCGAGGATGCGCGCCTGCGCGGCGGCGACGCTGAGGGGAGCGGCCATGGGCAGAGGATAGGCGCGGGTGCGCTCGGGCCGCCGCGGTGGCATCGACCGGGCTGGAAGCGGCTAGAAGAGCCGGGTCGCCGTGGCCGTCGTGGTGGTGACCGCGGCGTTCGCGGCAGCGTCATGGAGGGTGGACGCCGGGCTCAGGATGGCCGAGCCCGTGCCCGCCGCGACACCGCCGCCGGAGCCGTTGCCGGACACCGTGACGGTCCCCAGCGAGAGGAAGATCGTGGCGCCGAACGGCGTGATGCTCGCGGTGGAGCTCCCCTGGGCGGTGGTGCCGGTGCCGAGCTGGATGTAGGTGTTGCTGATCGTCGCGGCGTTGAGCATGGTCGCGATGGTCAGCTGGGTCACGCCGCTCACCTCCTTCTCCAGCACCGTCGCGCTGGTCGGGACTCCGCTCAGCGTCTCGCTGAAGGTCAGGGTCATGGTGTCGCCGCTCTCCATCAGCCCGGCGGTGCCGCCTGAGGCGCTCGCGCTGACCAGGATCGGGGGGGCCTTGTCCGCCGGCGCGGTGGCGGCGAAGGAGGACAGGTTGCCCGCGGCGTCGCGGATGCCGGCGGCGTTGCTGGCCAGGGCGACGGTGAAGGAGCCGACCGCGGTGTTGGCGGCGCCCGCGCCCGCGTTGAGGGTCAGGGTGGCCACCGCGCCGGAGACGGCGACGGAGCTGAGGGTGCCGGCGGAGGGCACGTTGGCGAGGGTCCACGGCGTGTTGCCGGCGGTGTAGGAGGCGAGGGTCTCGGAGAAGGTGGCCTTGACCTGGTCGATCTTGCCGTTGCCGTTGGTGTCGAACATCTGGAGGGTCACCCGCACCGGGACGGCGCCGTCGGCCGGCGCGGTGGCGGCGAAGGAGGACAGGTTGGCGGCGGCGTCGCGGATGCCGCTGGCATTGGTCGCCAGGGCGACGGTGAAGGAGCCGACCGAGGTGTCGGCGGCGCCGGCGCCCTCGGTGAGGGTGAGGGTGGCCACCGCGCCGGAGACGGCGAAGGAGCTGAGGGTGCCGGCGGAGGGCACGCTGGCGAGGGTCCAGGGCGCGGTGAGGGTGGAGGCCGCGAGGGTCTCGGAGAAGGTGGCCTTGACCTGGTCGACCTTGCCGTTGGCGTTGGCATCGAGCATCTGGAGGGTCAGCAGCGCGGGGGCGGCCCTGTCCACCACCGGGGTGGAGGCGAAGGAGGAAAGGTTGCCGGCGGCGTCGCGGTTCCCGGCGGCGTTGGTGGCGAGGGCGGTGGTGAAGGAGCCGGCCGAGGTGTCGGCGGCGCCGGCGCCCTCGGTGAGGGTGAGGGTGGCCACCGCGCCGGAGACGGAGACGGAGCTGAGGGTGCCGGCGGAGGGCACATTGGCGAGGGTCCAGGGCGCGGTGATGGTG
>JAQBPI010000117.1 GCA_028287605.1 Chloroflexota bacterium | reverse complement strand
CGGCGCGGAGGCCCTGTGGCCGCTGGCCGTCGTTCTCACCACCCGGCGCGCTACCGCGAGGCGTGCGGGTGCGTGATGAAAGTCCCGGTGGCGGCGATCAGCCCGGGCGACGCCCCGGAGCGCGCCGCTGGGCGCTCTCCATCGACGCCAGCAGGACCTCGAAGAGGTGCATCACCCGCAGCCCGGGGGCGTGGCGCCGGGCGCCCTCCCGGAGCTGGATGAGGCAGGAGATGTTGTCGGTGACCAGCACCTCGGCCCCGCTGGCGGCGACGTTGTTGAGCTTCCGCGCCAGGATGGCGGCGCTGCGCTCGGGCTCGCGGCGGACGTAGTCGCCGGCGCCGCCGCAGCACATCTCGGTCTCCGCCAGCGGCCGCATCTGCAGCGCGGGGATCGAGCCGAGCAGCCGGTAGGGCGCCTCCCGGGCGTCGCCGCCGAGGGGCAGCGAGCAGGGCTCGTCGTAGGCGACCCGCCAGCGCAGCGGGCCGAGTGGGGCGGTGAGCCCGGCCCGGAGGAGGAACTCGGCGACCCGCCAGGTGCGCGACGCCACCGCCGCTGCTGCTGCGGCGAGCGGCGGCTCGTGACGCAGCAGCTCGCCGTAGCGCTGCACGTGGCCGGTGCAGGAGGTGACGTCGCCGACCAGGGCGTCCACCGCGAGCTCGCGCAGCCGCTCGACGTTGCGGCGGGCCATGTCGAGCTCCGCGTCGCGGTCGCCCAGGCTCTTCGCGGGCAGGCCGCTGCAGCCCAGCCGGGGCACCACCACCTCGAAGCCGCTGCTGAGGAGCACCCGCATCACCGCCTCGGTCGCCGCCGGCGCGGCCAGGTTCTGGTAGCAGCACACGAACAGCGCCACCCGGCCCCGCGGCGTGCCCTCGGCGGCGGGGAGCGCGCGGGCGCGGTGGTGGGCGGTGCGCGCCGGCAGCGGGCCGACGTGCTCCATCAGCGCCCCGGCGGCGCCGAGCCAGCGGGTGACGCCGGAGTGGCGCGCCAGCGCGTGGAGCCCGGTCACCTGGGCGGCGCGCGAGAGCCGGTGGACGAGGGCGAGCATCCGCGGATGGGGGAGCACCGACCGGAGGACGAGGGTCTGGCCCGCGGGGTGCCCCTCCTGCTCGTGCAGCTCCTGGCGGGCGCGGCTGACGATGTCGCCGGTGGGCACCCGCGGGGCGCAGGCGGCGATGCAGTTGTTGCAGGTGAGGCAGGTGCTCAGCGGCCCGTCGGCGATGTCGCGGAGCTCGAGCCGGCCCTCGATGGCGTCGCGGATCAGCGCGACCCGGCCGCGCGCCGTCTCCCACTCCACCGGGTTGACGAGGTACGTGGGGCACACCGCCTGGCAGAGGGAGCACTTGTTGCAGCGGCTCGCCGCCTCGTACACGTCGGCGAGGAAGCGCGGAGCGACGGGCTCGGGCATCGTGGCGCATTGTAGGAGCACGTCGCGCCCGCCCCCCTGCACGGCCCCGGCCCGATCTGCGAACATCCGTTCCCGATGCACGAGACCAGCCCGTCCGTCCATCTTCTCGCCCGGCCCTCGATCGACCTCGAGGGCATGCGCGCCTACCTCGAACAGGTGGGCGGCGCCTCGTGGCTCGACCGGCGCCTCGGCGAGGGCGACGAGGCGGTCAACCCCGGCGAGCTGCTCGTCGAGTTCGCCGGCCGGGCCTGCTACCGGAGCTGGGAGCCGGGGCTCAACCCCAACGTGACCCGGGTGCGGACCGACCGCCGCGAGTACTTCGCCAACATCCTCCGCAGCGCCCACGGCAGCGTCCTCGAGCACGCCAGCTACTCCTTCGCGCTGCGCGACGTCAGCCGGGTCGCCTCCCACGAGATCGTCCGCCACCGCGCCGGTGCCGCGTACAGCCAGGAGAGCCTCCGCTACGTCCGGCTGGTCGACATCGGCTTCCGCATCCCGCCCGCCCTCGAGCCGCTGCGCCGGCAGTGCATCGAGATCGTCGAGCGGCTGGAGGAGTTCCAGGTGGAGGCGGCGCAGGCTCTGGGGATCGACGCGCAGGGCATCCCGTTCCACGTCAAGAAGGAGGTCACCTCGGCGCTGCGGCGGCTGGCGCCGTGCGGGCTGAGCACCGACCTGGTCATGACCATGAACGTGCGCACCCTCCGCCACGTGATCGAGATGCGCACCGCGCCGGGGGCGGAGGAGGAGATGCGCCTCGTCTTCGGGATGCTCGCCGAGCTCATGGTGGCCGAGGCGCCGGGGCTCTTCCAGGACTTCCGCCGCCTCGACGACGGCTCCTGGGTGCCCGAGTACCGCAAGGTCTGAGGGCGGTGACACGTACACTCGTTCGAGCGCCGGGGGAGGACAGCACGCTGCGGAGGGTTTCGGAGCAGCGCCAGGCGGTACAGTAGACTCGCCATCGGGGCTCGGCTTCCGGTCGGCACCTGTCGGATATTTCTGAACTGTGAGGTTCCAGCAGCATGGTCACCGTCAGCGAAGCAGCCCTCTCCCAGCTCAAGACCCTGGTTGCGAGCAGCGAGCCGGGTCAGAAGGTCGGTCTCCGCGTGTTCGTCCAGGATGGTGGATGCTCTGGCTTCTCCTACGGGATGGGCCTCGACGAGAACCCCCCCCGGCCTGACGACGACGTCGCCGAGTTCGAGGGGCTGGCCGTGTACGTCGACTCCTTCTCCGCCCAGTACATCGACGGCGCCGAGATCGACTACGTCGACGCCCTCATGGGTGGCGGGTTCACCGTCAACAACCCCCAGGCGGTGAAGACCTGCGGCTGCGGCCACAGCTTCCAGACCGCCGATCAGGCGGGGACCGCCAAGTCCTGCTCCGCCTGAACGCGGCGCGATCTCCGGCGTGACCACCGACGCGGGCCCTCACGGGGGCGCGCGCTGAATGGTCACGGTCCACCAGCGGCTCGCCGAGGCGGTCCAGCTGCTCGGCGTCGTGGGCGCTCTCTGGGCTGCGTGGTGCGTGTTCCGGCATGCCCCCAGCCCGGGGCTGCGCGTCTACCTGATTCTCAGCGAGGCGGTGATCGCCGTGCAGGCCGCGCTCGGGATCGCGCTCGCCGTCGGCGGCCACCGGCCGCACGACAGCCTCCACTTCCTGTACGGCCCGGTGGTTCTGCTGGCGCTTCCCGCGGCGATGCTGGTCGGCACCCGCAGCGACGAGCGTGGCGAGCACCTGGCGCTCCTGGGCGGCTGCGTCGCGGTGGTCCTGCTCAGCCTCCGGGCGATCCAGACCGGCGGCGCCTGACCGCTCCGCTACACTGCAAGCGCTGTGCTGACCGCGGATGGCGGCGTGGCGGGTGACCCCCGGCAGGCCCGATCCAGGAGTGCGGAGGCCCGTTCGATGCCGGCAGCCTCGCCCCGATCGTCGCGCCCCCTCGCCGTGGTTCCGCCCTCCCCGCGGGTGGTCGCACTGGCGGGTGGCACCGGTGCCGCGAAGTTCCTCCGCGGCCTGGTCCGGGTGATCGACCCGGCGGGGATCACCGTGGTGGTGAACACCGCGGACGACGTCCAGCGCCACGGGTTGCTGGTCTCGCCCGACATCGACAGCGTGGTGTACGCGCTGGGCGGCGTCCACGACGAGGAGCGTGGCTGGGGGCTGCGGGACGAGACCTGGCAGGCGCTGGCGATGCTCGACCGCCTCGGCGAGGAGACCTGGTTCCAGCTCGGCGACCGCGACCTCGGCACCCACGTCTGGCGCACCGCGCGCCGCCGCGCCGGGGAGCCGCTCTCGCAGGTGACGGCGGCCCAGTGCCGCGCGCTGGGGGTGACGGCGCGGGTGCTGCCGATGAGCGACGACCCGGTGACCACCCGGGTGCGCTGCCGCGACCTCGGCGAGCTGCACTTCCAGGAGTACTTCGTGCGCGAGCGCTGCGCCCCGGACATCGAGGCGATCCGCTTCGACGGCGCCGAGCGGGCGCGCCCCGCCCCCGGCGTGCTCGAGGCCATCGCCGAGGCCGACGCGGTGGTGGTGTGCCCCAGCAACCCGGTCGTCAGCATCGGCCCCATCCTCGCGGTGCCGGGCGTCCGCGAGGCGCTGCGCGCCGTGCCCCAATCGATCGCGATCACTCCCGTCGTGGACGGCCGGGCGCTCAAGGGCCCCACCGTGGCGATGCTGCAGCACGCCGGGGTCGAGGTGGGGCCGGCCGGGGTCGCCAGCCTCTACGCCGACTTCTGCGCAGCGATGGTGGTCGACCGGCGCGACGCCCTCTCGGTGCCCGGGGTCGAGGCCCTGGGGATGCGCGCCGTGCTCGCCGAGACGGTGATGGACCGCCTGGAGGCGGCGGTATCGCTCGCCGCGGTGGTGCGCGACGAGCTCGGGTTCGATGACGACCGGGCGGGGCTGCCCGCCTGCGCTGAGGGAGGATGCGTGCGGTGAGCGGCGGACCGGCCCTGGTCATCCCCATCAAGGCCACGCTGGGCGCCAAGCAGCGCCTCAGCAGCCGCCTCGGCAGCGAGGAGCGGCGGCTGCTCGCCCTGGCGATGGCCGGAGACACCCTGCGTGTCGCCGGACGGGCGATCCAGCGCTCGCGCTGCGTGGTGGTCGCCGGCGACGCCGAGGTGGCCCGCCTCGCCGCCCGCCACGAGATGGCGGTGGTGCGCGAGCGCGGCGCCGGGCAGAGCGCGGCGCTGCGCGCCGGGGTCGCATGGGCGCTCGAGCACGGCCACACCGCGGTGGTCACCATCGCCGCCGACTGCGCCATGCTCGACATCGACGACCTGCACACCCTGATGGAGCGGGCGATGCGGCGGGGGCGCTTCCTGCTCTGCGCCCCCGACGCCGAGGGCAAGGGCACCAACGCCGCGGCGCTGCGCCCGCTCGACGTCGACATCTGGCGGTTCGGCCCCAACTCGCTCGAGCGTCACCGCGCCGCCGCCGAGGCCGAGGGGCTGCGCTTCGAGGTGCTCGACCTGCCCTCGCTGCGGATCGACTGCGACCGTCCCGAGGACCTGGTCGGGGTGATCTCGCAGCCACGGCCCACGGCAACCTTCCACGTGCTCCGCCAGCTCGGCCTGGCGGGACGGCGGGCGGTCGGCTGACCGCTCCCGCACCAGGGGTCCGCGCCGTGGGGGCGCTCGCCATCCACGCCGTGCGCGGCATCCCCGAGCTGCGCCCCGGCGACGACCTCGCCGCCCTGGCGCTCGCCGCCCTCGACCGCTTCGGGCTGGAGCTGCGCCCCTGGGACGTCCTGGTGGTCACCCACAAGGTGGTGAGCAAGGCGGAGGGCGCGCTCGTCGACCTGGACACGGTGACCCCCTCGGCCGCCGCGGTGGAGCTCGCCGAGCGCACCGGCGGCGATCCGCGGCTGACCGAGGTGGTGCTGGGCGAGACCCACCGGGTGCTGCGGGCGAGTGCCGGGGTCCTGGTCTGCGAGACCCTGACGGGCCTGGTGTGCGCCAACGCCGGGGTCGACCGCAGCAACGTCCCGGGCACGGAGACGGTCACCCTGCTGCCCCGCGACCCCGACGGCTCGGCGGCCGGCCTCCGTGCCGCCTGGCTCGCTGCCGCCGGCGGCGGCCCCCTCGGCGTGGTCCTCTGCGACAGCTTCGGCCGGCCCTTCCGCGAGGCCCAGGTCAACGTGGCCATCGGGGTCGCCGGCATGCCCGCGCTCACCGACCACCGCGGCCTGACCGACACCACCGGCCAGCTGATGAGCGCCTCGGTGCTCGCCAGCGCCGACGAGATCGCCTCCGCGGCCGAGCTGGTAATGGGCAAGGTCGACGGCGTGCCCGTCGCGCTGGTGCGCGGGCTCCGCTGGGCGGGGGAGGGGAGGGGATCGGCCGAGCTGCAGCGCGACCCCGCCGATGACCTCTTCCGCAGCTGACCGCACCCCGCCGGGCGCGGCCGGTGGCGTACTCTCGGGCTCATGGCCGTGGCTCTCTCCGTCCAGGTGCTCCTCTTCGCCCGCCTCCGCGAGCTCGCCGCCGCGCGGTCGCTGGATCTGACGGTGCCCGCCGGTGCGACCGTCCGCGGCGTCTGGGACGCGGCGGTGGAGCGCCACCCCCGGCTGCGCGGCGCCGACGCCGGCGTCCGGGTCGCCGTCAACGAGGAGTACGCCGGCTGGGACCAGGCGGTGCGCTCGGGCGACTCCGTCGCCTTCATCCCCCCGGTCGCGGGGGGCGTGCCCGAGGCCGGGCGGCCCGGGGTCCACGTGCTGCTCACGACCGATGTGCTCGACGCCGCCGCCGCCGAGGCGCTGGTGCGCACCGACGCCGACGGCGGGGTGTGCACCTTCACCGGGGTGGTGCGCAACCACGCCGAGGGCCGGCCCGTCGAGCGCCTCGAGTACGAGGCCTACCCGGAGATGGCCGAGCCGCAGATGCGCCGCATCGGCGAGGAGGCGCTGCGCCGCACCGGCGCCACCGCCGTGGCCCTCTGGCATCGCACCGGCACCCTGGAGATCGGCGAGGCCAGCGTGGTGGTGAGCGCCTCCGCCCCCCACCGCGGCGAGGCGTTCGAGGCCTGCCGCTATGCCATCGACACCCTCAAGGCGGACGTCCCCATCTGGAAGAAGGAGCACGGCGAGGGCGGCGCCGTCTGGGTCGACGAGACAACCCGGACCCACTCCGCGCCCCCGCCGCCGGTATCCTGAGGGTCCGCGAGCGGGAGTAGCTCAGTTGGTAGAGCGCTAGCCTTCCAAGCTGGATGTCGCGAGTTCGAGTCTCGTCTCCCGCTCCATCGCTCCCATCAGCGGCGACGGTGCTCCCGAGGCCACTCCCGCACGGGTCCCCTGCGGCCGGGCCGAGGGCCGCGCCAGCATCCGCCGCAGCACCCGGTAGCGCACCGCCGTGGCCAGCAGATTGGCGCCCACGAGCACGGTGACCTCGAGCGGTCGGGACGCGCCGTGGTCGACGGCGCCGAGCGTGTCCACGGCGACCGTGGTGATGCCGAGCGCCAGGAGCAGCGCTGCGATGCCGCCCAGGTGATGGCGCACTCGGTGACGGCGGCCGCGCACGCCGAAGGTGAGATGCCGGTTCGCGGCGGTGTTGCCCGCGGCGGTGACGACCAGCGCGAGCGCATTGGCCACGGGGCCGCTGAGCTGCATCCGCAGCGCCGCGTAGAGGAGGATGTATGCGGCGGTGCTGACCGCACCGATGGCAGCGAAGCGGGCGAGCCGTCGCGGGCCGGCGCCCCCAGGGGCCGTGGTGCCGACGCGGGCGATTCCCCGCAGATCGGCGAGCGCGGTGGCGACCAGGTCGACGCGTGAGTCCGGATCGTCGGTCCAGTCGACGGCGACCTCGTGGATGCGTAGACCGTTGCGCTGAGCGAGCACCAGCAGCTCGGTGTCGAAGAAGAAGCGCTGGTCCTGGACCTCGGGCAGCAGCCAGCGCGCGGTGTCGGCGCGCAGCGCCTTGAAGCCGCACTGGGCGTCGCGGAACCGGGTCCGCAGGGTGGTGCGCAGCAGCAGGTTGTAGCCGCGCGAGATCAGCTCGCGCTTGAGCCCGCGCCGCACCCGGGAGCCGGGCAGGAGCCTGCTGCCGATGGCGATGTCGCTGTGCCCGGAGAGCAGCGGGGCCACCAGCGGGAGCAGGGCGCGCAGGTCGGTGGAGAGGTCGACGTCCATGTAGGCGACCACGGCGGCGTCGCTGGTCGACCAGGCGGCGCGGAGGGCCCGGCCGCGCCCCTTCTCGTCGAGGTGCAGCGCCTCGACGTGCGCCAGCTCCCTGCTCAGCCGGCGGGCGATCTCCAGGGTGCCGTCCCGGCTGGCGTTGTCGACGATGGTGATGCGCGCCGTCCATGGGAAGTCGCCGTGCAGGAAGTCGTGGAGACGGCGCACCGAGCGCTCGAGGTCGCCCTCCTCGTTGTA
Organism: Chloroflexota bacterium; assembly: GCA_028287605.1. Classification (GTDB taxonomy): domain Bacteria; phylum Chloroflexota; class Dormibacteria; order Aeolococcales; family Aeolococcaceae; genus CF-96. The sequence continues at coordinate 15 of JAQBPI010000117.1, read as the reverse complement.
GACGGGGATGACGAC
>JAQBPI010000059.1 GCA_028287605.1 Chloroflexota bacterium | reverse complement strand
GCGACGAGGTCGGCGACACTCACCTCGCTGATGCCGATGTGGCGGATCTTGCCCTCATCCTGCAGGAGCTTGAGCTCGCCGATCTGGTCCTCGAGCGGGACCTGCGGGTCGATGCGGTGCAGTTGGAACAGGTCAATGCGTTCGAGCCCCATGTTGCGAAGGCTCATCTCGAGCTGCTGCCGCAGGTACTCCGGCCGCCCGACCGGACGCCAGTCGTCGGGGCCGGGACGCGTCAGACCCGCCTTCGTGGCGATGACGAGGTCGTCCGGATAGGGCGCGAGCGCCGTGTGGATGAGCTGCTCCGCCACCGCGGGACCGTAGGCGTCCGCGGTGTCGATGAAGTTCACGCCGAGTTCGACGGCACGACGCAGCACCCGCACTGCCTCATCCGGGTCCTTCGGGTCGCCCCAGTAGCCGGGACCTGTCAGCTGTATCGTGCCGTAGCCGAGCCGGTTGATGGTGAGATCGCCGCCGAGGTCAAACGTTCCCGCGGCCTTCGCGGGCAGACGGGTGGGGGTGGTTGGCACCAGGATTCTCCAATGTGGGAAAACGAACAAGGGGTTGCGGGCTGGTCGTGAGCACGGGCATCACCCGACGAGCACGGCGCGCGCCGCGGTGATGAATGCCTCCAGCTCGCGGGTGATGTCCGGCCCGGTCGGCTGGTAGACGATCTCCGTGATGCCCTGCTCGGCGATCGCGGCGAGGCGCTCGGTGACGTGTGCCGCCGATCCGGTCAGTGTGGTGGTCGGGATCGCCGCCCAGCTCCCCGCAGCCCAGGCGGCCTCATCAGCGCGGTTGAGCCCGGCCAGGTGCTGGTCGTGGACCGCGAGATGCCGTTCCCGCTCAGGGGTCTGGTTGACGATGTCCAGCCACACCTGGCCGGCGGGCAGCCGCGTGACATCTCCGCCGAATTCGTACGTGGCGTGGTATGCGAGTGCGTTTCCCGGGCCCGCAGCGGCGCGTACCCGGGGCGAGTCCAGCTCTTCACTCTCGTCCAGGACCGTGCCGTGCACCCCGAGAGCGGCCCAGGTGAAGTGTCTGGCGAACTCGGTCTCGCCGTTGACGGTGAACAGCCCGTCGCCCAGTTCCCTCGCCACGGCAAGGCCCTTGGGGCCCAGGGCCGAGATGAGGACGGGGATGGCGATGGGTCGAGACGGTGCGTGGCCGGCGCGATGAAGCATGCGCATGCGGCCGCCATCCCAGTCGACGGTCTGGCCCTGCAACAGGCCTCGGAAGGTGTGGACATAGTCGCGCAGATACGACCAGGTGCTCGGCCTGGCGCCCATCGCCCGGCTGCCGGCGAACCCGGTCCCGAAGGCGACCGCAACTCGACCCGGCGCCAGGGCTGAGAGCGTCGCCGCGCCCGAGGCGGTGACCATTGGATGACGCAGAGTGGGGACGAGTACGCCTGGTCCGAGCCCGATGCTCTCCGTGCGCTCGGCGGCCAGCGCCAGCATCATCCACACGTCCGGGCTGTGCGCCGGGGTGTCCTGCAGCCAGGCCCGGTCGTAGCCCAGGCGCTCGGACACGGCGATGTGCTCTGGGGAATCGAGAGAGGTCTGAAACTGGCTCGAGATCTGCATTGTCACTCCCTTGACTCGCAAGGCCCGATCAGACGGCGGTGCGGCCCCCGTCGGCGGCGATCACGGCGCCGGTCACGTAGCTGGCCTTGGGTGAGGCGAGGAAGGCGATCACCTCGGCGATCTCGGAGGGTTGGGCCGCCCGGGCGAGGATGGTGGTGGCGCCGAGGGCTTCGATGCGGTCGGGGGCGGCGCCACCGGTGACAACCGGTCCGGGGGCGATGGCGTTCACCCGGACGCCGGCGGGGCTGAACTCAGCCGCCCATGAGCGGGTCATCGACGCCAGCGTGGATTTGGTGGCGCCGTACGCGGCACTGCCGGCGAGGCCGATCTGGCCGGCCATGCTGCTCAGGTTGACGATGCTCCCACTGCCCCGGGCGGCCATCTTGGGGGCCAGGGCGGCGACGAGGAAGTACGGCGCCCGGACGTTGGCGGCAAAGAGCCGATCGAAGGTCGCCACGTCGAGCGTCGCCGTCGGCCCGAACCAGGAGAACCCGGCGTTGTTGACCAGGACGTCGACAGCGCCGACCTGTTCGATGAGGTCGTCGAGCTGGGCGGGGTCGCTGAGGTCAGCGGCGACGAAGCGCGCCCTGCCGCCCTCCGTGGTGATGGCGTCGACCACCGCTTCGCCGCGGGTGGCGTCCCGTCCGTGCACGATGACCTCCGCGCCCCGGCGTCCGAGCTCCTCGGCAACCGCCTTGCCGATACCGGAGGTGGCACCCGTGACCAGGGCGCTCAGGCCCTCGAGATCTCGTTGTCCGCTCATGTTCCGTGTCACTCCTCTGTCACCGGCTGCCGCCGGAGAGGTAGCAGCCGTTGACCCATGCGGCGACGATCGCCCCGTACTGGTCCGGCGCCTCCTCCCAGACGAAGTGGCCGGTGTCGAGCACGTCGAGCCGGCTGTTGGGCAGTCGGGCGTGGAGGTGCTCGGCGTTGGCGAGCGGGACCAGTGGATCCCAGCGGCCGGTGATGATCTGCACCGGGGTGAAGATCTGGGGGAGCAGGTCGGCCAGGAGGCGGAGCTGCTCGGGGTAGCTGCGGACGTACCGGGCGGCCTCGGCGAAGCGGTCGCCCATGTTCGACTCGACGTAGTCGTCGACCACGTCGGCGGCTGGAGCGGCCGAGCCCATGGCTGACACGGCGCCTTGCACCAGCTCGCGGGGGTCCAGCGATCGGAACGCGTCGATGTCGGGCGCGTCGACGAGGTCCTTCAGGGTTCCCGAGACCTCCAACGGGAACGCGCTGGCGCCGCTGCCGACCACCAGGCTCCGGACGCGCCCGGGATGGTTGGCCGCGGCGAAGAGAGCGGCCGTCGTTCCGACGTCGGGGCATACGAGATGCGGGTTCTCGATGCCCCACTCGTCGAGGAGCCTGACGAGGAACTCGCTCATCGCCATGGGCGAGAGCAGCTCCGTCCGTCGTTCGGAGCGGCCGAAGCCGGGAAGGTCGAGCGCCACCACACTGGCCGTCCTCGACAGGCGTGGCCATACACGCTCGAAGGCCATGAGGCTCTCGGGCCAGGGGCTGGTCAGCACGATGCGATGCCTCGCGGAGCTGTCGCTTTCGGCGAAGCGGATCTGCAGCCCGTCCACAGCCCGGAAACCGATCCGCATGTCGCTGCTCACCGTCACTCCTCTGCTCACCAGGGCCGCCAACCTTGGCCAAGAGCAGAATCGCCGGTGGGCCCCGCCGCCGACACGACACGATCGTGCTGTTTCTTGTGCCATCCGCCGGCAGTCGGGGCGACCAGGGCCGCTATAGTTGCCCGCCGCCATGCCGACCCCCCTGCGCAGCCGGCACAACGAACTGGCGTCTCTGCACGAGCATCTCGACCGGCTCCGCACAGGTGTGGGGACCACCTGGCTGATCGAGGGCGGGGCGGGACTCGGCAAGAGCCGGATGCTGGAGGAGGTCATCTCGGCCGCCCAGGGAGCCGGCTTCGCCGTCGGTCACGGCATCGCCGAACCCGTCGATGCCGCCGTGCAGCTCGCGGTGCTGATGGACGCCCTGTTCGATGGACCGACGCCACTCCTGGACCGGTCTGCCCTCGGGGACTCGCACGCCTCCCCCGAGCAGCGCTACTGGCTGCTCCAGGACATCCAGACGCTCCTCGAGGAGGCCGCGCTGCGCCAGCCGGTCGTGATCTGCCTCGACGACCTGCAGTGGGCGGACAGCGGCACCACGGCGGCGGTTCGCAGCCTGCCAGGTCGCCTGGCACCTCTGCCCGTCGGCTGGGTGCTCGCCTTCCGCCCCTCCGAGGCCGACAGCGATCTGGGACGGGCCATCACCGCGTTGCTGCGCAGCGGCGCCGACAGGACGTCCCTCCAGCCCCTCGATCAGGCCGCCGTCGCCCTCCTGGCGGCCGACGTCCTCGGCGCTCAACCAGACGACGCCCTCCTCGCGCTCACTGCGGGCGGTCACGGCAACCCCTTCCTCCTCATCGAGCTGCTCTCGGGTCTCCGGGAGGAGGGGCTCCTCGACATCGACGGTCAGCAGGCCAGGTTGGTCGACGCACGGCTCCCTCGACGGCTGCGCGACACCATGCGCCGGCGACTCGGCAGGATGACGCCCTCCGCCCGCAGCGTCGCCGCCGTGGCGGCGTCGATGGGGCGCCGCTTCACCGTTGCCGATCTCGCCGCCGTCCTCGCCGTCGCCGCCTCCGCATTGCTCGACCCCATCGGCGAGCTCATCGGGAGCGAGCTGTTCGCGGAGAGCGGGGAGACCCTGAGCTTCACCCACGACCTGATCCGGGAGGAGGTGCGCGCCAGCCAACCCTCCTCGGCTGTGCACGCTCTCGACCGCCAGGTGGCCTCCGCGCTTCTGGCCGCAGGCGCTCTCCCTGTCGAGGTCGCGACCCAGCTCGCGTCGAGCGCTGCACGCGGCGATGAGGTCGCCATCACCACCCTGATGAAGGCCTCCGACGCCCTGCGCAGCACCGATCCCGGGCAGGCGGCTGATCTCGCGCGCCGGGCCCTCGACCTCACCACTGAGCGTCACCCTCTGCGTGGGCCGCTCGTGGCCAGGATTGCCGTCCTGCTCCACGCCGCGAATCGAACGGACGAGGCCACGGCCTTCGCCGACAGCGCCCTTCGCGAGGCGCTCCCCGCGGAGCAGGAGGCCGAGGTCCGCCTCAGTATCGCCAGCCTCTTCTCGATCTCACCCGAGGTGCGCGCCGACTCGTGTCGCCGGGCGCTCGCCCTGGCGGGGGTGCCCCCGGACCTGCGGGCGCGCCTCCTCGCCCAGCTTCTCTACAACCTGGTGGTCGCCGTCCGTCCAGATCAGGCGCGTGACCTCCTCGGCGAGGTCAGGGAGGCCGTCGACGTCACCGGCGACAGCGCCGCCCGTTTCACCCTGCAGCTGGCCGAGGCCGCGCTGAACTACATCTGCGACCGCTTCGAGACGGCGCTGGCGCTCGTCGACGCCGCCCTGCGCACCAGTGTCGACGCCGGCGAGGACCCCCGGCTCCGGCTGGCCCGACACTTCCGCTGCGGGATCCTCGCGCTGATGGACCGCTACGACGAGGCGATGGCCGGGGTCACCGAGGGCATCCGCTCGGCACAGCTGGCGCGCCAGGGCCGGGCACTGCAGCTGTTCGAGACCAACCGGGCCCGCCAGCTCCTGCAGCTCGGGCAACTGGGGGACGCTGCGGCTGCGCTCGAAGGCCGCTTCAGCCCCGACCACGCCCACCTCGTCGTCAGCGTCCTCGACGCCGACGGCGTGGTGGCTCTCGGCCGCATCGCACTCCACACGGGCGACCAGCGCCAACGCGACCTGACCGCGGCCGTGGCCAGGGTGATGCTCCGGTCCGGGGTGCCCGGCGTCGAGCGCCAGGCAGCCTGGCTCCTGGCTCTGCACGCCGAGGCGGGGGGCGACCCCGCCCAGGCGCTCCGCTGGCTGTCTGCCCTGGGCGAGAAGGAGCGTCTGTCCATCTTTCCGCTGTTTCTCCTCGACCCGAGTGACGACCCGCAGCTGGTCCGCATCGCCATGGCCGGCGGGGACCGGGAGCTGGCCGAGTCGGCGACCGCAGCCGCCGAGCGCCGGCGCGAGATCAACCCTGCTGTACCAGCTGTCCTCGCCAGCGCCGCCCACGCCAGGGGCCTGCTCACCGGCAACCCCGAAGTACTGGCCCAGGCCGTCACCATCCTGCAGGCCGGTCAGCGACGGCTCGCACTGGCCTCCGCCCTCGAGGATCTCGGTGTCGCCGAGGCCCGAGTCGGTCGCACCCATGAGGCCATCGCCGCCCTCGACAGCGCCCTCGCCATCCACGCCGCCTGTGGGGCACGCTGGGATCTGGCGAGAGTCCGCCGACGCCTCCGGCGCCTCGGCGTGCGACGTCGCCTGGCCTCCGAGCGCCGCCCACTCCACGGTTGGGCGGCGATGACCGACTCCGAGCTCGCCGTCGTCCGGCTGGTCGCCGACGGCCTCACCAACAGAGAGGTCGCCGAGCGCCTGTACATCTCCCCTCACACCGTCAGCGGACACCTCCGCCACGCCTTCGAGAAGCTTGGAATCAATTCCCGAGTCGCTCTCACCCGAATCGCCACGGAGCACATCGGGTAGGGCGGGCGCGACCCGGTCCGTGGGTCGCATGCATTCGCCGGACGATCAAGCTGGACCAGCCGCCCAACTCACGCAGATGTCACGTGCTCCTCGATGACGTGGCCGCTGGTCCGCGACCGGTCGAGAAACCTCTCCTCGTCCGTGGCGATCGCCTCGACGGAGAGCTTATCCACCCGAACGAGGAGATCGGGCAGCGCCTGTTCGTGAGCGTGGCGACCGCGAAGACGCATGTCAGCCGAGCGATGGGCAAGCTGTATGCGCGAGATCGGGCACAGCTCGTCGTCCTCGCCTATGAGTCCGGGCTGGTCCGGCCGGGCTGGCTCGGCTGATCCGAGCAAGGTCGGTCGGCGGTCACCAGGTCCAGATCGCCTCGCCCCATTCGGCGCGGTTACGCCATGAGACGCGTTGGCGAAGCCTGGTGAAGTCAGTGACAGATCCTGACCGAAAGTGGTAACAGTCTTGTGCTCGTTCACGGCATCGACCTGTCGACAAAGCCCCACACCCCCTCTGGCGCAGGCGCCCGGTGACGACTACGATGTCGGGGTGTGGAGGCGATGCGGGCCGCTGACGATGTGCCCCTCCCAGGCAGGGCGGCCCGGCAGTAAAGGCGTCATTGCAATCGATCGTCGAGGTGCTCACGCCCTTTGTCGGCCGTGAAGCCGAAATCCGCGAGCTGTTGCGCCTTGTCGACCGGACCTCGGCGGGCCATGGTGGGCTGGCGCTGCTCAGCGGTGAACCAGGGGTCGGCAAGTCCCGCCTCTGCCGGGAGGTCGCCGCGTCGGCCGAGGCATGGGGATTCCGCGTCCTCACGGGGCACTGCTACCCGCAGGGCAACCTGCCGTACATGCCCTGGATCGAGATCATCGAGACGGCAGCGCGCGAGAGCTCCCCAGGGCCGCTCCGCGAGGCGCTCGGGGACGCCGCCCCGGAGCTGGCTCGCGTCGTACCCGAGCTGCGGCGCGTGTTCCCAGACATGCCGCAGCCGCGCGAGATGCCCACCGACCAGCTGCGGCGCCATCTCTTCAATGGCATTCGCGACCACGTGGCCCGGGTCAGCCGGCTGCGGCCTCAGCTGTTCATCCTCGAAGACCTGCACTGTGCGGACGAGGCCACCCTCCTCCTCCTTGAGCACCTGGCGGAATCGCTGCCATCCATCTCTGCCCTCATTGTTGGCACCTTCCGGGACCCGCCCGCCGATGTCACCTCGCTACTTGCCGACGCGCTGACCACTCTGGTCCGCCGACGCCAGGCACATCAACTCAGGGTGCCGCGACTCTCACCCTCAGAGGTGGGGATGATGCTGTGCGGCCTCAGCGGCCATCCGGCGCCGGCGGCGGTCACCGAGGCGGTGCACGCAGAGACCGACGGTAACGCTTTCTTCGTGGAGGAGGTCTTCCACCACCTCGTCGAGTCGGGCGGGTTGCTCGACGAACGCGGCGCCATCTCCGCCGATGTACGGATTGACGAGTTCGACGTGCCGGCCAACGTGCTCCTGGTCACCGGTCAGCGGCTCGACCGGCTCACCGAACCGGCGCGGCGGATGCTGACCCTTGCCGCCGTCATCGGCAGGCGTTTCGGATACGGGCTGCTGGAGGCGGTCGGCGACGTCGATCAGGAGACGCTCCTCGACGCCATCGAGGAGGCCGAGCGGGCGCGGCTCATCGTCGCCGAGCCGTCGCGCGGGGAGGCTCGCTTTCGCTTCGCCCACGAACTGGTGCGGCAGACTCTGCTGGTCGGGATCTCCGCGCCGCGCCGCCAGCGGTACCACCTGCGGGTAGCGGACGCACTCGAGCAGGGCTGTCATGCCGCCGAGCTGGAGCTGCGCGCCGCCGACGTCGCCGACCACCTGCTGCGGGCGGGGACAGTCGCCGACCCGAAGAGGACGGCGTGCATGCTGACCATCGCCGGCAGGCGCGCGCAGCAGGCCGGGGCCTTCGAGGATGCGCTGCGGCTCTCGCGGACAGCCCTGGCGATGTTGCCTGACCAATCGGCCCGCGAACGGGCCGACCTCCTCCTCGACGTCGCCCTGGCGCTGCGCAGCCTGTGCCGCTGGGAGGAGGCGGTCGAGGGCTGGGACAAAGCGCTCGCCACCCTCGAGGAGCTCGGCGACGCCGAACCTGTCGCCAGGGTGTGCTGGGACTTCACCTGGCAGCTGCTCTTCGCCCATCGCCATGCCGAGATGGTGACCATCGCCGAGCGGTCGTTGGCCGTGATCGGAGAATGCGCCGGCGGGGACCGCGGACGGGCGCTCGCCGCGCGTTGCCTCGGCCTCGCTCTCCAGGGGGAGTTCGAGGCAGCGTCCGCCGATGCAGAGGAGGCAATGTCGCTGGCGCAGGCCGCGGGCGAAGCTGGGCTCCTGGGCGAGGTCTGCCTGGCGCAGGCGGCTTCCCGGTACTACTACATGGAGCTGGGAAGCACCGCCGAGGCAGGGCGGCGCTCCGTGGAGCTGCTGAGGAGCACAGGGGCATGGTGGAACCTGTGCGCCGCACTCGCCTTCCTCGATGTCGCGCACGTCTTCCGTGGCCGGTTCGTCGAGTCCGACGCGATTCAAGCCGAGCTGGAACCTCTGGCTGAACGGCATGGCCATTCGGCGGCCGCCGCGACACTGCACCACAGCGGGTTCTGCCGGGATGCGGCGCGCTTCGGCGACCTCGGGATGCTCGATGAGATCTCGCGCGCGCAGTCAGTCGCGGCACGTGACATGGCGAATCCGGGCTGGCTGGCGTACGCCAACACCGTGGCCGGGATCCTGACGCAGTGGCGCGGTGACTGGCCTGCTGCGCGTCGCCAACTCGATGAGGGGGCCCGGCTGGCAGTTCCTGGCTTCTGGTTCGGGGTGCACCACGGCTTCATCATCGCGCACCTGGCGCTGACCGGCGAGCGCGCCGCGGCTGTCGCGCTCCTCGACCAGGTGAGCGAGACGCTTCCGCGACCTGGCCGCCCGAACCTGCTCGGACAGTGGAGCCTCGCCATCCTCGCCGCCGAGGGCGTTGCCGTTCTCGGCGACGCCGACCGCGCGCGGGCGCTGTATCCGCTGGTGATCGAGGCGCTGAGAACCGGCACCCTGATGCGCCAGTACGACGGCGCGCTCATTGAAACCGCGGCCGCGATCGCCGCCGCAGCCGCAGGGCTGGATGAGCAGGCGGAGGAGCACTTCGAGACGGCGCTGCGGCAGGCCGAGCAGCTCCCCCATCTCATGGAACGGCCCCGCACTCGCTACCACTACGCGCGTTTCCTGCTCGGGCGTAGGTCCCGCACACACAGCGAGCGCGCGCACGCCCTGCTTGTGGAGGCCGTCGCGGGCTACCACGCTATCGGAATGCCGCGGCACGAGCGGATGGCCCTCGACCTGCTGCGAAGACTGGCTCCCCACGAGCGCGTTCGCGTCGGGGCGAGGCGCGTGGTCACGCCGTTGCCTGGCGGGCTGACCGAGCGGGAGGCCGAGGTGCTGCGCTTGGTGACGACTGGCAGCACGAACCGGACGATCGCCGCCGACCTCCACCTCAGCGAGCGGACCATCAACCGCCACCTCAGCAACATTTTCGGCAAGCTGGGCGTGGGCTCTCGGGCGGCCGCGACCTCCTTCGCACACCGGCAGGGGATCGTCTGAGACGCCGATAGCATGGAGCGAATGCTCCATGCCGCGACTGCGGGTCACCCGATCGACCTCCGGAGATATGCGCCGTTCTCCCGATGCCGGGCCCCGGGGTTCTTCGTAGTGTCGTGGTGAAACCGCGTCGCGGACCGTCCCGCCTCGACGGTCGATCACGTTGGAGCGATGACCATGCGACCAAGAGTACTGCTTATTCCTATATTCGTGATCACCGCGGGCGCTCTTGCGGCGTCACCCGCCGCCCCGACCGCCCGTGCTGACACCGCCGCCTCGATCGTCGAGCTGCCGGTCTCCTTCCAGGTCGTGAATAGCAACAACACCTCGGTGCGGTGCAACGCAGACGGCAAGAACTACGCTGTTCGCGGGCACATCGTGGCGCCGAAGGCCGCGTTGGAGAACCCCGACACGGCGACGCTGTACCTGCACGCAGTGACCTTCGGCGAGTACTACTGGAATTTCAAGGGGCTCTCGGGCTACGACTACGCCACACAGGAAGCGGCCCTCGGCAATGTTTCGGTGATCATCGACCGGCTCGGCTTCGACAGCAGCGACAGGCCACCTGGCATGGACATGTGCTTCGGCTCAGCGGCCGACGTGGCCCACCAGATCGTGCAGGACCTCCGCAGCGGGCATTACCAGGCGGAGTCGGGCAAGCCTCCGGCCTTCTCCCACGTCTTCGTCGGTGGAGCCTCGGTTGGTGGGATGGCCTCGATGATCGAGGACTATACGTTCCATGACGTGGACGGTGTGATCAACTTCGCCTGGGGCGACTTCGTCGCTGGCCCGTTCACTGCGCGGGTGTACAGCGACACGGTCAAGCGGTGCATGCAGGGGGGCGATCCCGGCACGCCTGGCTATGCCGCATTCGCCCTCAACGACCGCGAAGAGTTCTATTTCCACAGCGCCACCGCGGAGGTGAGGAAGGCCGTGCCGCCGATGCATCCCGATCCCTGCGGCGAGATCCTGTCGATCCCGGCGGGCATCCAGGCTGACCAGGCCGGCGAGCCCCAGATCGACGCGCCGGTGCTGATTCTCTTCGGCGACAGCGACGTGGTGTTCCCGCCACCTGCCGGCAAGCAGGAGGCGGCACATCTGACCGGCAGCCCGAGCGTCACGCTGGAGATGATCCCGCAGGCGTCCCACTACCCCTTGTTCGAGTCTCATCACCTCCAGGTCGTCACCCTTGTGAACCACTGGCTGAAGGCCCACCACCCCTGATCCATCCAGCAAACATGATGGCCGGCGCCCTCCCATCTGGGGGAGCGCCGCGTCTATCACGTTGTGACCCACGAGCGTTGCGTCCTGGGCGAGACCGAGGAGGTCGGCCAGGACGTCATCGGCCGCGGGCGTCGAGACCGCCGGTGTCGAGATCGAGGGGAGAGTAGGGGCGCCCAGCGAGATGAGCGAAGACACGGTGACGGTCGACTACGACAGCTGGGGGGAGTCGAGGGCTCGCGGTCAGGGCCGAACGAAGCCTCGGTAGGCCCGGCGGTAGGTCGTCAGGCGACCCGCACGGACGCTGGGCCTCCCGACGCAGCGCCTGCACCAACCCGGGGCCGACCTCCTCCGCCACGTCTTGGCGCTTCTGTCCGTCCCCTCGAGCAGCGGGCTCCAGCGGGGGGCTGGCGCCCGGTGCAGCGGGGCCCGCGCCCCGGTGGATATCCAACGCGTGCCATCTAAGCTATCCACTTATCCAGACATGAGATACACTGACGTCATGCGGAAGACTACCCTGGCGATCGATGACGAGTTGGTCCGCCGGGCTGCTGAGGTGCTGGGGACCGACGGGCTGAAGGCGACCGTGGACGGAGCCCTTCACGAGGTGATCGCCGCCGAGGCTCGACGGCGGTTCACCGAGCGCCTTCGCACCATGAGGGGCCTCGACCTCGACCAGCCAGACGTCATGGCTGGCGCGTGGCGCTGAGACCCATACATCTCGCTGACAAGAGCGCACTCGCGCGAGGAGCAGTCCGAGAGGTGGCGGCGGTGCTCGAGCCACTGCTCCTGGACGGGCGAATTGCCACCTGCTCGCTGATCGACCTGGAGCTTCTGTACAGCGCGCGGAGTGGCGACGACTTTCGAGCGCTCCTGGAAGAGCGGACAGGATTCCACCGAGTTCCGTTCCTCCAGGCCGACTTCGATCGTGCGGTCGAGGTCATGGGGACCCTTGCGCTGCGCGGGCGCCACCGGGTCGCATTGCCCGACCTCATCATCGCGGCGGTCGCCGAGAGAGGGTCGCTGATCGTCCTTCATTACGATGACGACTTCGAGCGGAT
>JAQBPI010000149.1 GCA_028287605.1 Chloroflexota bacterium | reverse complement strand
CTGCGCGACCACGGCACCGTGCGTGGGGTGCTCGGACCGGCGGCGGCGACGAGCCCGGCGGAGCAGGTGGCGCGCGCCCGCAGCGCGCCCCACGTCGGCGACCAGGACCTGGTCGGAGAGGTCACGCTGGGTTCTCCGTGGATGGTCTGGGAGGAGCCGCTGCACCCCACGCTGGAGCGCGCGCTCAGGGTCGGCGGCGGTCTCGGCGCCCACGCCGGGGTGCGCATCGTCGCCGTCGACTACGGGGTGAAGCGCAACAGCCTGCGGGCGCTGCGCAGCCGCGGCGCCGAGGTGGTGCTGGTGCGCGCCGGCGCCACCCTCGACGACGTGCTCCGCCACCGGCCCGACGGAGTGATGCTCTCCAACGGCCCCGGCGACCCCGCGGTGCTCCCCGAGGCGGTGCGCCTCTGCGCCGCGCTTCTGGAGCGGCGCATCCCCCTGCTGGGGATCTGCCTCGGCCACCAGGTGCTCGGCCGGGCGCTGGGGGCCACCACCTCGCGGCTCGCGTTCGGGCACCACGGCGGCAACCACCCGGTCCACGACATCGCCGGCGGCGGCGTCTTCGTCACCTCGCAGAACCACGAGTTCCAGGTCGACGGCGACTCGATCCCCGAGGGGTCGGGCTGGTACGTGAGCGAGCGCAACCTCAACGACGGCAGCGTCGAGGGGCTGCGCCACGCCACCCTCCCGGCCTTCTCGGTGCAGTACCACCCCGAGGGCGCCCCCGGCCCCCAGGACCGCGGCGCCGTGTTCGACGAGTTCCTGACGATGGCGGCAGGAACGAGCGGGCCGGCGGTGCTGCGGACGGCGGCGGAGGAGCGGCCCGCCGTCGAGCCGCCGCGCTGCGTGCTGGTGGTGGGCAGCGGCCCGATCGTCATCGGGCAGGCGGCGGAGTTCGACTACGCCGGCACCCAGGCCTGCCGGGCGCTCCGCGAGGAGGGCATCCGCGTCGTCCTGGTGAACAGCAACCCGGCGACGATCATGACCGACGACGACAGCGCCGACGCCGTCTACGTCGAGCCGCTCACCGTGCCCGTGCTCGAGCGGATCATCGAGCAGGAGCGGCCCGACGGGCTGCTCGCCACCCTCGGCGGCCAGACCGGGCTCAACCTCGCCATCGCCCTCGACGACGCCGGCGTGCTCGAGCGCAACAACGTGCGGCTCCTGGGCACGCCGCTGCACGCGATCCGTGCCGCCGAGGACCGCGAGCTCTTCAAGCGGCTGCTCGTCGAGATCGGTGAGCCGGTGCCGGCGTCGGCGACGGTCTCCTCCCCGGCGGAGGGGCGGGCGGCGCGCGAGCGCCTGGGGCTGCCGCTGGTGGTCCGCCCCGCCTTCACCCTCGGGGGCACCGGCGGCGGGGTCTGCGAGAGCGAGGCGCAGTACACGCAGACGGTGGCCGCCGGCCTGGCCGCCTCGCCCATCGGCCAGGTGCTGGTGGAGCGCTCGCTGCTGGGCTGGCGCGAGCTCGAGTACGAGGTGATGCGCGACGCGTCGGGGACCTGCATCACCGTCTGCAACATGGAGAACCTCGACCCCATGGGGGTGCACACCGGCGACTCCATCGTGGTGGCGCCCTCCCAGACGCTCACCGACCGCGAGCACCAGCAGCTGCGCAGCGCGGCGCTGCGGATCATCAACGCGCTGGAGATCGCCGGCGGCTGCAACGTGCAGTTCGCCCTCGCCCCCGACTCCCACGAGTACTTCGTCATCGAGGTGAACCCGCGGGTGTCGCGCTCCTCCGCGCTCGCCTCCAAGGCGACCGGGTATCCGATCGCCCGCGCCGCCGCGAAGATCGCCGCCGGCCGGCGGCTCGCCGAGATCACGAACCCGGTGACCGGCCAGAGCTGCGCCGCCTTCGAGCCCGCCCTCGACTACTGCGTGGTGAAGATCCCGCGCTGGCCCTTCGACAAGTTCCCCGAGGGCGACCGCCGCCTCACCACCCAGATGAAGTCGACCGGCGAGGTGATGGCCATCGAGCGCTCCTTCGAGGCGGCGATGGTCAAGGCGATCCGCTCGCTCGAGCAGGCCCGGCCCGACCCGGCGCAGCTGGGCTCGGCGGTGCTGATCGACGCCGCCAACGACCGCCGCCTCTTCGCCCTGCTCGATGCCCTGCGCCGCGGCGTCCCGGTCGCCGAGCTGGCGGCGCGCACCGGCTACATGCCCTGGTTCGTCGAGCGGCTCGCCACCGTCGTGGCCGCTGAGGAGAGGCTGCGCCGCGAGGGCCCGGGCGGCGAGGGGCTGGCCGCCGCGAAGCGGCTGGGCCTCGCCGACGCGCGCATCGCCGAGCTCTGCGGGGTGCGCGTCTCGGAGGTGCGCGGCGCCCGGGAGGCCGCCGGCCTGGTGCCCACCTACAAGTGCGTCGACACCTGCGCCGGCGAGTTCGAGGCCTCGACCCCCTACTACTACTCGACCTTCGAGGAGGAGGACGAGGGGCCCGGCGCCGCGGTGCGCGACCCGGCGGACGCGGGCCCGGTCGTGGTGCTCGGCTCGGGGCCGATCCGCATCGGCCAGGGCATCGAGTTCGACTACTGCAGCGTCCAGGCGGCGCTGGCGCTGCGCCGCCGCGGGATCGAGGCGGTGATGGTGAACAGCAACCCGGAGACGGTGTCCACCGACTTCGACTGCAGCACCCGGCTCTACTTCGAGCCTCTGGACGAGGAGGCCGTGCTTCACGTCGTCGCCGCCGAGCGCCCCCGCGGCGTGGTGGTGCAGTTCGGCGGCCAGACCGCCATCAACCTCGCCGCCCCGCTGGAGGCCCGCGGGGTGACGCTGCTGGGGAGCGGCGTCGAGGCCATCGACGCCGCCGAGGACCGCCACCGCTTCGAGGCGCTGCTCCGCTCCCTCGGCATCCTCCAGCCTCCGGGAGCGGCCACCGAGGACGCCACGGAAGCGATCGAGATCGCCGAGGGGATCGGGTTCCCGGTGCTGGTGCGCCCCTCGTACGTGCTCGGCGGCCGGGCCATGGAGGTGGTGCACGGCCGGGACGCGCTGGAGCGCTACCTGGTCGCCGCCATGGCCGCGGTCCCCGAGCACGGCGAGGGGCGGCGTGGCACCGTGCTCGTCGACAAGTACCTGCTCGGCACCGAGGTCGAGGTCGACGCCATCTGCGACGGCCGGACCGTGGTGATCCCCGGGATCATGGAGCACGTGGAGCGCGCCGGCGTGCACAGCGGCGACTCCATGGCCGTGTACCCGGCGGCGCTCGATCCCGAGGTGCGCGCCCAGATCGTCGACGCCACCACCCGGATGGCGCTGGCGCTGGGGGTGCGCGGCCTCTGCAACGTGCAGTACGTGGTCCACCGCGGCCGGGTGCACGTCATCGAGGTCAACCCGCGCGCCTCGCGCACCGTGCCCTTCCTCAGCAAGGTGACCGGGGTCCCGATGGTCGAGCTCGCCGCCCGGGTGATGCTCGGCGAGAGCCTCGCCGCCTGCGGCTGGGAGGGGGGCGTGGTGCCCGAGTGGCCGCTGGTGGCGGTGAAGGCGCCGGTGTTCTCGATGGTCAAGCTCACCGCCGTGGACAGCGTGCTCAGCCCGGAGATGAAGTCGACCGGCGAGGTGATGGGGGTGGACGTCGACCTCGGCGCCGCCCTGGAGAAGGCCTTCCTCGCCACCCTCGGGTCGCTGCCGAGCGAGGGGGGCGCCCTCTGCAGCATCGCCGACGTCGACAAGCCGGAGGCGCTGCCGGTGCTCGCCCAGCTCAGCGGTCTCGGCTTCACCCTCTACGCCACCGAGGGCACCGCAGCGACCCTGCGCGACGCCGGCATCAGCGCCGTGACCGTCGGCAAGCTCGGCGACGGGCGTCCCAACGTCATCGACGTCATCGAGGACGGGAGGGTGTCGCTGGTGATCAACACCCCCTCGGGCATCCAGACCGACGAGCTGCGCTTCGACGCCAGCTTCGACGGCTCGGCGCCGCGCAGCGTCAAGGACGGCTTCCTCATCCGCCTCGCCGCGGCGCGGCGGCGCATCCCCTGCTGCACCTGGCTCGACACCGCCGCGGCGCTGGTCAACGTGATGAGCCGCCACCGCGCCGGCGAGCAGCTCGCCGTCGCCACCGTGCGCCGCTACCGCGACGGCAGCGTGGCCGCCGGCCGGTGACGGCGGCGCGGATGGCCCGGCGGCTCTCGGACCTCCGCCGGGCCGCCGACGAGCGCGGCGAGGTGGTGGCGGTCGAGCGCCTCGGCGGCGGGCTGGTCGAGATCTCGGTGCGCCTCCCGCACACCGCCGCCATGGCCCGCCCCGGCGAGTTCGCCCAGCTGCGCTGCGGGACGCCGCCGCTGCCGCTGCTCCGCCGCCCCTTCAGCGTCGCCTGGGTGGAGGGCGAGGTGTGCGGCTTCGTCCTCGAGCCGTTGGGCGAGGGCACCCGCCGGCTGGCCGGCCTGCACGCCGGCGACACCCTCCAGTCGCTCGGGCCGCTCGGCAGCGGCTTCACCCTGCCCGCCGCCGGGCGGGTGGTGTGCGTCGCCGGCGGCCTCGGCTGCGCCCCCTTCCCGCTGGCGGTGCGGCGGGCGCGCCAGGCCGGCGCCGGCGAGGTGGTGGTGCTGAACGGCGCCGCCTCGGCGGAGCGCCTGTATCCCGCGGACCGGCTCTCCCGCGGCGACCCGTGCATCCGCGTGGTCGAGGCCACCGACGACGGCAGCCGGGGCCACCACGGCCACGTCACCGAGCTGGTCGCCGCCGAGCTCGACGGCGCCGCCGCGCTCTGGGCCTGCGGGCCCAATCCCATGCTCGTCGCCCTCGCCGCGGTCCTCGGCCGCGCCGGGGCCGCGCTGCCGCCGATCGTCGAGGCCTCGCTCGAGGCGCCGATGGGCTGCGGCTTCGGCACCTGCCTGGGCTGCGCCCTGCCGGTCCGCGACGGCGCCGGCGGCCGCTTCGCCCTCTGCTGCCGCGAGGGCCCGGTGATGCCGGTCGCCGAGGTCGACTGGGAGGGGCTGGCGGCGCTGCCGCCGGCGTACGTGGCGTGACCCCCGTCGACCTCGCCGTCGACCTGGGCCGCGGGCTGGTGCTGCCCAACCCGGTCGGGGTGGCCAGCGGCACCTTCGGCTACGGGTTCGAGTTCGAGCAGCTGGTCGACATCCAGCGGCTCGGGGCGATCTGGACCAAGGGAACCACCCTGCTCCCCCGGGCGGGGAATGCGCCGCCGCGGGTGGCCGAGACCACCGGGGGCATGCTGAACAGCATCGGTCTGCAGAACCCCGGGGTCGAGCACGTCGCCATCGCCTACGCGCCCCGCTTCGCCGGCTGGCGGGTGCCGGTGGTGGTCAACGTCGCCGGCGGCAGCCTCGAGGAGTACGTCGCGGTGGTGCGCCGGCTGGACGGGGTCCGCGGCGTCGCCGGCATCGAGCTGAACATCTCCTGCCCCAACATCGCCCACGGCCTCGACTTCGGCCGTGACCCCGCCGCCGCCGCGCGGGTGGTCGAGGCGGTGCGGGCGGTCACCGGGCTCTGCCTGGTGGTGAAGCTGAGCCCCAACGTCACCGCCATCGCCGAGGTCGCCCGTGCCGTCGAGTCGGCGGGGGCCGACGCGATCAGCGCGGTGAACACCTACGTGGGCATGAAGGTCCACCTCGGGGTGCGCCGCCCGGTGCTGCCCCGCGGCGG
>JAQBPI010000013.1 GCA_028287605.1 Chloroflexota bacterium | reverse complement strand
CGAGATCGTCGACGACGTCCGCCGCCGCGGCGACGCCGCGCTGCGCGAGTGGACCCTGCGCATCGACGGCGTCGACGTGCCGGATCTCCACGCCGGCACCGCCTCGATGGCGGCGGCGTGGGAGACGACCGCCCCCGAGCTGCAGGCCGCGCTGACCACCGCGGCCGGCCGCATCCGCGACTTCCACGCGCTCCAGCGCGACACCGCGGTGCGCGGCACCGCCGAGCTGGGGCTGCGCCCGGTGCCGCTCCGCCGCGCCGGCTGCTACGTCCCCGGGGGACGGGCCGCCTACCCGAGCACGGTGCTGATGAACGTCATCCCCGCCCAGGTGGCCGAGGTCGACTCGGTGGTGGTCGCCACCCCGCCCGGCCCCGACGGGCGGGCCCATCCGGCGGTGCTCGCCGCCGCCCACCTCCTCGGCGTCACCGAGCTCACGGTGATGGGCGGCGCCCAGGCGATCGCCGCGCTCGCCCACGGCACCGAGTCGCTGCGCCCCGTCGACACCATCGTCGGCCCCGGGAACCTCTTCGTCACCCTCGCCAAGCGCGCCGTCTTCGGCAGCGTCGGCATCGACGGGCTGGCGGGGCCGAGCGAGGTGATCGTGGTCGCCACCGAGGGCGCCGACCCGCGGCTGGTGGCCGCCGACCTGGTCTCCCAGCTGGAGCACGACCCCCTCGCCTGGGCGGTCTGCGTCACCGACTCCGCCGATCTGGCCGGGCGGGTGGAGGAGGCGTTCGTCCCCGCCGCCGAGAGCGCGGTGCGCCGCGGCATCATCGCCGCCGCCGCCGGCCGCCACGGCATGACCGTGGTCTGCGACGACCTGGAGGAGGCGCTGGCGCTGGTCGACGACTTCGCCCCCGAGCACCTCGAGCTCCAGGGCGCCGCCGCGGAGGCGCTCGCCGGCCGGGTGCGCACCGCCGGCGCGATCTTCGTCGGCGACGACACGCCCGTGGCCATGGGCGACTACCTCGCCGGCCCCAACCACACCCTGCCCACCGGGGGCGCCGCCCGCTTCAAGGGGCCGCTCTCGGTGATGGACTTCGTGCGCTGGTCGAGCGTCACCCGGCTGAGCCGAGCCGACATGGCGGGGCTCGGCCCGGTGGCCTGCACCCTCGCCGAGGCCGAGGGGCTGCACGGGCACACCGAGTCGATCCGGCTGCGGCTGCAGCGCAACGGCAGGGGGGTGGGGGGAGTTCCCCCGAAAGGCGGGGCGGGGGGAGTCCCCCCCGAGAAGGACTCCGTATGAGCGCCGCGCCGCGCACCGCCACCCACGAGCGGGTCACCAGGGAGACGCAGATCTCCGCGGAGGTGCGGGTCGACGGCTCCGGGGCCGCCGACGTCGAGCTGCCCCTGCCCTTCTTCCGCCACATGGTCGAGGCGTACGTGAAGTACAGCGGCATGGACGTGCGGCTGCACGGCGAGGGCGACGTCGAGGTCGACAGCCACCACCTCGTCGAGGACTGCGGGCTGGTGCTCGGCGCCACCGTGAGCCGGGCGCTCGGCGACCGCGCCGGCATCCGCCGCTTCGGCAGCGCCCACGCCCCCCTCGACGAGTCGCTGGTGCGCTGCGTGCTCGACTTCAGCAACCGACCCCACGTGGTCTGGGAGATGGCCCCGCTCTGCGGCCGCATCAACGACTTCGACGTCAGCGTCCTCGGCGAGTTCGTGCGCGGCTACGCGCAGACCGCGGGGATCTCGATGCACGTCGACTACCTCCGCGGCGAGAACCTCCACCACATCGCCGAGGCGGCGTTCAAGGCGATGGGGCTGGCCACCCGGGAGGCGCTCGAGCGCACCGGCGGCAGCGCCATCCCCAGCACCAAGGGCGTGCTGTGACCGCCGGCGGGGCGCGCACCCGGGTCGCCGTGATCGACTACGGGGTCAGCAACCTCCGCAGCGTCGAGCGCGCCCTGACCGCGGTGGGGGCGGAGCCGGTGCTCACCCGCGACCCCCGCGCGGTCGACGGCTGCGCCGGGGTGGTGCTCCCCGGGGTGGGCGCCTTCGGCGCCGCCGTCGACGCCCTCGACGCCCTCGACCTGCGCACCTCGGTGACCGCGGCGGTGGAGCGGGGGCTGCCCCTGCTCGGCGTCTGCCTCGGCTTCCAGCTCCTCTTCGAGTGGAGCGACGAGAGCGGCGGACGCCCCGGTCTCGGCCTGCTCGGCGGCCGCATCACCCGCATCCAGCCCTGCCGCGGCAAGGTGCCGCACATGGGCTGGAACCGGCTGCGGCTGCAGCGGCCCTCGCCGCTGCTCGAGGGCGTGGCCGAGGGCACCTGGGCCTACTTCGTCCACTCCTACGCGGCCCCCGCCGACGGCGCCGACGTGGTCGCCGCCTGCGAGTACGGGGGCGCCACGCTGGCCGCCGCGTGCGGCCGCTCGGGGGTGTACGGCACGCAGTTCCACCCGGAGAAGAGCGGCCCCCAGGGACTGCGCCTCTATGCCAACTTCCTGCGCATCTGCCAGGGAGAACGGTCGCAGGTCCACCCCGTGCCCGGGCGGCGGGCGGCGTCGTGATCGTCATCCCCGCGGCCGACGTGCGCGGGGGCAGGTGCGTGCGCCTGCTCCGCGGCGACTACCTTCACGAGACCGTCTACGCGGAGGAGCCCGCGCAGGTGGCGCTGGAGTTCGTCCGCCAGGGCGCCGAGCGGGTGCACCTCGTCGATCTCGACGCCGCCCGCGGGGTGCCCGACGTGCTCTCCCGGGACGCGGTGCGGGCCGCGGTGCGAGCGCTGCGCGACACCGACGCCACCGTCGAGCTCGGCGGCGGGGTGCGCAGCCCGGCGGCGGCGAGCGCCTGGCTGGACCTGGGCGCCGACCTGGTGGTGCTCGGCAGCCTGGCGGTGCGCTGTCCCGAGATGGCGGCACAGATCTGCCGCGCCCACCCCGGGCGGGTGCTGCTCGGCCTCGACGTCCGCGACGGCGTCGCCCAGGCGCAGGGCTGGACCGAGGCCGCCGGCGAGGCCCTCTCCCACCTGCGCTCCTGGGCGGGCTGGCCCGCGGCCGGGGTGGTGCTCACCAACGTGGCCCGCGACGGCGCCCTCACCGGTCCCGACGTCGAGGGGCTGGAGGCGTGCATCGCCGCCTACGAGGGCCCGGTGATCGCCTCCGGGGGAGTGGCCTCGATCGAGGACCTCATCGCCATCGCCGACGCCGGTGCCACCGGGGCGATCGTCGGTCGCGCCCTCTACGAGGGGCGGGTCGACCTGAACGAGGCGCTGCGCCTCTTCCCCGCCCGCCCGGCGGCGCAGCGGCAGCAGCGATGAGCCTGGCCCGCCGCGTCATCCCCTGCCTCGACGTCGACGCGGGCAGGGTGGTCAAGGGCACCCAGTTCGTCGACCTGCGCGACGCCGGGGACCCGGCCGAGCTGGCCGCGCGCTACGACGCCGAGGGTGCCGACGAGCTCGTCTTCCTCGACATCACCGCCTCGCACGAGGTTCGCGACATCCTCCTCGACGCGGTGCGGCGCACCGCCGACGCCCTCTTCATCCCGCTCACCGTGGGCGGCGGGCTGCGCACCCTCGACGACATCGAGGCGATGCTCCGCGCCGGCGCCGACAAGGTGTCGCTGAACAGCGCGGCGCTCGCCGACCCCGCGCTGCTCACCGCCGCCTCGGACCGCTTCGGCGAGCAGTGCATCGTGGTCGCCATCGACGCCCGCCGCGAGGGTGAGGGGTGGGGCGTGTACACCCACGGGGGGCGCCGGCCCACCGGCCGCGACGCCGTCGCCTGGGCTCGGGAGGCCACGGAGCGCGGCGCCGGCGAGGTGCTGCTCACCAGCATGGACCGTGACGGCACCGGCGACGGCTACGACATCCCGCTCACCGCCGCGGTCGCCCGGGCCGTTCCCGTGCCCGTGATCGCCAGCGGAGGGGCCGGGCATCCCGAGCACCTGCGCGAGGTGCTCGTCGAGGGCCTGGCCGACGCCGCCCTGGCGGCCTCGATCTTCCACTTCGCCGCCCATCCCCTCCCCGCCACCAAGGCGTACCTGCGCGATCACGAGGTCCCCGTCCGCATCTAGCCCACGAGCTCTGGGCCCGCTCGCGGCATGATGGTGTCATGACCACCACCCGCGGCCCGGTGCGCATCCCCCGGGCGGCCTCGGCGCTGCGCCTGCCGCTCTGGCACCGCTCGCAGCAGCGCATGCGCGAGCGGTACGGCTTCGACATGGACGCCCCCGACGCCGTCGACCGGGCGCGGGCGCTGGCCGCCGAGAAGCCCGACGACCCCGAGCTGGCGCTGCTGCTCGGCTCGGTGCTCGCCACCCGGGGCGACCCCGGGCCGGCGGAGGCGGAGGTGCGCCGGGCCCTCGAGCTGGCGCCGCGGCTGCCCCGGGCGCACACCACCCTGGCGACCCTGCAGATGCAGCGCGGCGACCAGGAGGAGGCGCTGCGCAGCGCCCGCAACGCCGCCGCGCTCGACAAGGAGGATCCCACCGTCCTCTACAACCTCGGCCTCGCCGAGTGGTTCGCCGGCGAGCGGAGCACCGCGCGGGCGGCCTTCGAGCGCGCCGCCGAGGCGCTGCGTGCGCTCACCGGCGAGCCGCCGCCACCACAGCCCTGGTGGCGGCGGCTCGGTCACCGTGGCTGAGCGCCCCGAGCCGCGCTTCGGCGCCGACGGGCTGATCTGCGCGGTCGTCCAGGACGCTGTCGGAGGCGCGGTGCTGATGGTCGCCTGGATGGATCGCGAGGCCTGGGAGCGCACCCTCGCCGACGGCTACGCCACCTTCTACAGCCGCTCCCGCCGGCGTCTCTGGCGCAAGGGCGAGACCAGCGGAAACGTGATGCGGGTGTGCACGGTGCAGCTCGACTGCGACCGGGACACCGTGCTCCTGCAGGTCGAGCCCGGGGGCCCCGCCTGCCACACCGGTGAGCCCACGTGCTTCTTCGAGCAGGTCGAGGTGGCGGACCCGGCGGAGTGATCACCCCACCGCCCGCGAGGCGGCTACCCGGCCCTGGAGATCGACGCGCCCGGATCGCCACGGGCAGCGGTCCGGGAACGTGGCGGTAGACTGGTCGGGATTCAGGAGAGGAGAGCGGACCGGTCGCGGCGCGGCCAGCCTCGTGCCACCCGGTCCCCCCCGTGAGAATGCCCGGCTCGACGCTTCGTCCCGACCCTCCACGGCGGCCGCGCCGCCTCGGCCGTCCCCGCCTGCTCGTCGTGCCGGCGCTGCTCGCGCTGGCGGGGTCACCGCTCGCAGGCTCCCTGCTGCCGCCTCCGCTCCTGGGCGCGCAGGCCGCCGACTGCCCGCTGCCCTCCCAGCTCTGTCCCCCGGCGACGAGCCCTCCCACGCCCGAGCCGACGGCGGCCGTCACCCTGAGCCCCGCGACCGCCGCCCCCCCCCCACCCC
>JAQBPI010000006.1 GCA_028287605.1 Chloroflexota bacterium | reverse complement strand
CCGGCGACGCCGGGGCGCCGGCCGCGGACGGCGGCGACCAGCCCGGGGTGCTGCGCGCCGGACGGCTGGAGCGGTCGCTGCTCTGGGACGCGGTCGCGGGCGCGGCGGCGGTGGTGGTGCCGAGCTTCCTGGAGAGCCAGTCGCTGCTCGCGGTCGAGGCCTGGGCGGTGGGGCGGCCGGCGCTGCTCAACGCCGCCTCCCCGGCGCTCGCCGGTCAGGCGGGGCGCAGCGGGGGGGCCGTCCTGTACCGCGGTCCCGCCGAGCTCGCCGCCGCCGCCGCCGCCCTGCTCGACGACCCCGACCGCGCCGCCGCCCTGGGGGCCTCCGGCCGCCGCTTCGTGGAGAGCAGCTACCGGTGGGAGGCGGTGATCGACCGGGTGGGCGAGCTGGTCGACGAGGCGGAACGCCGGGCGCTGGCGCGCGGCTGATCCCGTATCATGCGGCGCCTCGCGGCCACAGGCGTGAACGTGGAGGAGGCCAGCTGACCACCGCCCTCATCACCGGGATCACCGGCCAGGACGGTACCTACCTGGCCCAGCTGCTGCTGGGGAAGGGGTACACGGTGCACGGCCTGGTGCGCGGCCAGAACAACCCCCGGCTGGCGATGGTCGAGCGGCTCTGCCCGGGGATCGAGTTCGCCGAGGGCGACCTCCTCGACCAGTCCTCGCTGATCGCCGCGCTCGAGACCTGCCAGCCCGACGAGGTCTACAACCTCGGCGCCATCAGCTTCGTCGGCCTCTCCTTCAAGCAGGCGTCGCTCACCGGCGAGATCACCGGCCTCGGCGTGGTGCGCATGCTCGACGCCATCCGCACCGTGAACTCCGGCATCCGCTTCTACCAGGCGTCGAGCAGCGAGATGTTCGGCAAGGTGCGCGAGACCCCGCAGACCGAGAGCACCCCCTTCCATCCCCGCTCCCCCTACGGCGTCGCCAAGGTGTACGGCCACTACATCACCGTGAACTACCGCGAGAGCTACGGGATGTACGCCTGCAGCGGGATCCTCTTCAACCACGAGTCGGAGCGGCGCGGCCTCGAGTTCGTGACCCGGAAGATCACCAACGCGGTGGCGAAGATCAAGCTCGGCCTGCAGAGGGAGCTGTCGCTGGGCACCATGACCTCGCAGCGCGACTGGGGGTTCGCCGGCGACTACGTGCGGGCCATGCACCTGATGCTGCAGCAGGACGCGCCCGACGACTACGTCATCGCCACCGGCGAGACCCACAGCGTCGAGGAGTTCTGCGCCCTGGCCTTCGCGCACGTGGGGCTCGACTGGCACGACCACGTGGTCACCGACGCGAAGTTCATGCGCCCCGCCGAGGTCGACCTGCTCATCGGCGACGCCGGCAAGGCTCGCGAGAGGCTCGGCTGGACCACCACGGTGACCTTCCCCGAGCTGGTGGCGCGGATGGTGGAGAGCGACCTCGCCGCCCACCGCGCCGCGCTGAGCCAGGGCGTCGCCGGCGGCTGATCCGGCGACGCCCCGGCCCTCACCGGCCCGGGGTCAGCTCTCGCCGCGCCCCGAGACCGCGTCGCGCATCCGGTCGACCACCGCGGCCGCCTTGCCGGCCACCGCCTGCACCGCCGGGTTGGCGGGGACGTTCGGGTGAGGCCGGGTCGGCGCCGCCGCCTTGGCCTTGTTCATCAGGGTGCCGACCTCGTTGAGCCGGGTCTTGGTGAGCGCCTCGCGCACCGTGGGGAAGAGCTCCTTCTCCTCCTCCTCGACGTGGTCCGCGATCAGCTTCTGGAGACGCTGCATCTTCTCGGCGTAGGCCTTGGTGTGGGACTTGTCGATGGTCTCGTCGAGCTTGGCGAGGACCTGCTTGGCCTCTTGGTGCTCCTCGATCCCGTGATCGACCATGCCGGCGGCGTCGGGGACCTCCTTCTTCACCATCGGGTAGAAGAACTCCTCCTCGATCGCGGCGTGGATCGAGAGCTCGCGGATGACCCCCTCCGCCGCCGACCTCCTGGTCTCGTCGTCACCGCCGTCGAACTGGCTGAAGAGCTCCTCGACGGCACGGTGGTCGCGGGTGAGCAGCTCGATGGCATCCATACAGGGCAGCCTCCTAGAAACGCATGGGTCAGCTTGTGTGATAGCTACAATATCAGCATGTACTCCCGGCGGAAGGGGCGCCGGGGCCACACCCCCACGGAGACCAGCCATGGGCACCGACCACGAGACCGGCATCCCCCCGCAGCAGCAGGAGTACCCGGGCCGCACCGACCAGATGCAGCCGCACCCCCGCGACGAGATGGCCGACTATCGCGGCACCGGCCAGCTCGAGGGCCGCGTGGCGCTGGTCACCGGCGGCGACTCGGGCATCGGCCGCGCCGTGTCGGTGGCCTTCGCCAAGGAGGGCGCCGACGTCGCCATCGCCTACCTCTGCGAGGACGACGACGCCGAGCACACCGGGCGGCTGATCGAGGCGGCGGGGCGGCGGGCGCTGCTCATCCGTGGAGACCTCAGCACCGAGCCCGCCTGCCGGGACGCGGTGCGGCGCACCGTCGAGGGGCTCGGCCACCTCGACGTCCTGGTCAACAACGTCGCCTATCAGGCGCCCAAGCAGTCGCTGGAGGAGATCACCACCGAGCAGTGGGACCGGACCTTCCGGACCAACGTCTACAGCTACTTCTGGATGACCCGTGAGGCCCTGCCCCACCTGCCCCGGGGGGCGGCGATCATCAACACCAGCTCGATCAACGGCCTCCGCGGCAACCGCAGCCTCATCGACTACGCCGCCACCAAGGGCGCGGTGAACGCGCTCACCTACTCGCTCGCCCAGACGCTCGTCGACCGCCGCATCCGGGTCAACGCCGTGGCCCCGGGCCCGGTGTGGACGCCGCTCATCCCCTCCACGATGCCCGAGGAGAAGGTGGCGGGATTCGGCGAGCAGGTGCCGATGAAGGAGGCGGCGCACCCCGACGACATCGCCCCCTCGTATGTGTTCCTCGCCTCGGAGCGCTACTCCGCCTTCTACAGCGGCGAGGTCCTGGCGCCGGTGGGGGGCGAGACCATGCCCGGCTGAGCCGCCCCGCTCAGCCCTTCTCGGCGACCACGTACTCGATGTAGGCGCCGAACATCAGCCGGGTCTGGGCCTCGAGCGCGGGCAGCACGCTGAGCGCCAGGCCGACCGGCGGGTAGAGGAAGAGCTGCAGGTCGGCGTACCACCGGCGCCACCACCGCCACTCCGGCGGCTTGACGCACATCTGCCGGTCGGTGTGGATGAGCACCAGGGTGTTCAGCAGGGTCAGGGTGAGGATACCGGCGGTGGCGTAGCTGATCCACTGCGCCGCCGTGCTGAGGCTGTAGTCGAGGTCGATGAACGCGGGCAGCAGGCCGCCGAAGAAGAGCAGCACCGGCAGCGTGGTCCAGGTCAGGTGGTTGAAGACCAGGTAGGCGAAGCGGCGGGCGCGCAGCCGCCACGGGATCTCCCGGTGCTCGAGCATGCGAGTGGCAACGTAGGCGATGTCGGTGACCCCCCAGGCCCAGCGCTTGATCTGGTTGTACTGGGAGACGTGGGTGCTGGCGTAGTCGCGCGAGCGGGGGGCGTCGCCGCTGACGGTGAGGAACGCGGGGCGCACGTGCAGCCGCTCGCCATAGCGGAAGAAGCACTTCCAGAAGAAGCGCGAGTCCTCGGGGATGACGTCGCTGTCCCAGTAGCCGACCTCGCCGAGCAGCCGCATGGGCATGGTGTAGGAGGAGAACATCACCAGCCGGTGGGGATTGTCGTGGAGGAACATCTGCCACTGGGTCGCGGCGGTGGCCATCACCCGCACCGCCGCGGGCACCTTCCAGAGGTTGTTGGTGAAGAGCGGCACCGGCTGCCAGATCGAGGTGAGGCGGTCGGGCGCTGCGCAGAACTCCGCGGTGATGTACGCCCAGTACTGGGGGTGGAGGCGGAAGTCGGAGTCGAGGTCGGTGACCAGGGTGCGCTCCGGATCGAGTCCCAGCTCGTCGCAGGCCCGGCGCAGCTCCGGGCCGCCGTAGGCCATCGCCGCCGACTTGCCGACCACGATGCCGGGGAGCAGCGGGTCCTTGATGTGCAGGAATGCGAGGAAGCGGTCGCCGAACTCCTCGCGGAGCCGGGCGACGTTCTCCCAGCCGCCCACGTCGGTGACCCGGGTGATGATCGCCACCACCCGCTGCCGGTCGGGGAGGTTCTGCGCGGCGAGGGCGGCGACGGTGCCACGCAGCACGTGGTAGCTCTCGGTGTAGGTCGGGATGAGCGCGCAGTGCACCACCTCGGTGGGATGGGGTGCCCCCTCCGCGACCTCCATCGCCAGGCAGTGCGCCCACCAGTCGGTGGCCTCGGTCGCCTCGATGCGGCGCAGCGAGCGGCGCACCGACCGCACCGTGAGGGTGGTGCGCACGAACCAGTAGCAGTCGAGCAGGATGGCGCCGACGCCGAGCACCCACAGCCTGGTGGGGTCGTTGAGCCGGATCGCAAAGGCGGCGGCGACCGGCGCCAGCAGCACCAGCCAGGTGAGCGCGCCGGGGAGGATCTCGAGAAGGCGGCGCTGCGCCCCCGGGGAGAGCGACGCGGGCCACCGGCGGGCGATCATCGGTGGGATTCTAGAGGCGAGACGGTGGAGGGATGGTCGCGAACGGCCGTGCTGGGTCCCTCATCCCGTATGCTCCGGCACTCCGATCCTTCCCCAGCCCGCCGCACCGGCGCCACTCCATCTCGCGAGCCCACAGCCTGCTCATGCCAACACGCCGCAAGCCAGCCACGAGCGCTTCCAACAAGCCCGGCGACGACGCCCAGGCGCCTCGCACCGGGGCGACGGAGGACGACGCCGAGGCGGCGGAGCCCGAGATCGACGACCCCGACATCGAGGTCGCCGCGGCCGACGACGACGCCGTGGACGAGGACGACGCCGTCGCCGTGGTCGCCGACGACGACGACGACCACGACGACATCGACGAGGACGACGTGGTCGCCGTGGTCGCCAAGCCCGCCCCCGCGAGACCGGCGGCCCGGCCCTCGCCGGGGCGTCCGCCCAGCGCCAAGGAGGAGCCGGAGCCGCCCTTCAACGTCGGTGAGCGGGTGCGGCTGATCCAGAACACCCGGCCGCGCACCGGCACCCCCATCGGCGACTACCCGGTGGGCTCCGAGGGCCGGGTGGAGACGGTGCTCAGCCAGACCGCCATCATCCGCTTCGACCGCGCCTCCGACACCAAGGAGGTGGTCGCCTTCGTCTGCCTGGAGAGCATCGACGAGGAGGCCAAGGCGGGACGGGCGGCGCGGGAGCGCGAGAAGCAGCGGGAGGAGGCCGCGGCGGCCGAGGAGCGCGACCGCTCCACCCGCAAGGAGAGCTCGTAGAGTGCCACGGGTACCACGGCTGCCACGACTCGACCCCGGCCGGGCGCGCGCCGTGGTCCGCCTCGTGGGAGCGGCGGGGATGGTGGTCGGCGCCGGCAGCCTGGCGATCCCGCGGCTCGGCCTGAGCGCCGTCGGGCTCGAGGCCGAGGGGCGCGGGGTCGCGTTCATGGCGCGGCTCTTCGGCTGCCGCGACCTGGTGCTCTGCGCCGGGCTGCTCCGCGTCGCCGGCGAGCCGCGGGTCGACGTGCGCTGGCTCGACGTGCTCGCGGTCATGCAGGCGGGCGACCTCGCCCTCACCGCCGCGATGTACCGCTCCGGGGGCCTGAGCCGGCGCGGCCTCGCCGTGGTGCTCTGCTCGGCGACGCCCACGCTCGTCGCCCTCCTCG